>JASEFH010000027.1 GCA_030019205.1 Methanomicrobiales archaeon | reverse complement strand
AAAGAGTCCCATCGAACCCGGCAGGCTGCCTGTTACGTCCTCGACAAGGGGTACGATGCCGAGTCCATCCATCGCCAGATCCGGGAAGAGATCCATGCAATATCCCTTATCCCGGTCCGAACACGGAAGCGGAAACGGATCCATGGACGGTATGGAGGGAGCTCGCCAGCACCTTCGATGAGAAGACCTACCACCGCAGAAACCTCGTGGAAACTGTCTTCTCCGTCCTGAAACGAACTCTCGGCGAAAGCCTGAGATCCAGAAAATACCGCCTCCAGGCCAAGGAAATTAAAATCAAAATCATCCTCTACAACCTGAAGCGAACCCTCGCATCCCACTCAATTCAGATTCTTGTAATCATTTCTACAGAGCGGGATTTGTCTGCACCAGGATGCGTGTTCGCGGGGGACCCAATCGATCGTGCGGGTGTGGTAGGACCGCAGGATAGGCCGCTATACTACCCGTGAGCTACATTACCCAAAGATGATCGGACAGAGCGGTTGACGTGCCGGCTTCCAGATCGGGGGTCATGATACATCTTTGTGCGAGATGATTGGTCGATGGACTCTCTCAGTCCGCCATGATCGATCAGTCTACATGCAGTCTCATCTGTCATGGTCCAATTGGTTGTGACTCCGCCATACCAAGGCGACAGTCGAACTGGACCATGGATACTGCCAGCCAGGTGGTGCGCCCGGTATCGCACCGGGAGGTGGCCGGGCGCGAGCAGATGGATTGACCTGTGGTCAGCAGGCCAAAGGTCGGATCCTCGCCATCTTGGGACGATACAATACCCAGCGAGACACAGAGCGCCTTGGTAGTGTAGCGGCCTATCATGTCGGCCTGACAGGCCGACGACTTGATCGATCTCGATTTCGATTGTATGTGAAACCCCTCCGTAGTTAGGGCGATGGGAGACTTACGAGATCCCATAGCCGGGCAGTGCGCCCGGCTAATGACCGAGCGCACCACCCTGTGCAGAGCGTGAGGAGGGGGTAGCCGTTATTCGGAATAAACGATGGCAATGTCGGTATTCGTATACTGTGGGTTTCTCCTTCTCATAGATGCCGACCCGCAATCGGAGCACCTAACCGATTCAGGAAGCGTTCCTCATTCCTTCCCGTGTTTGGTCATGTTACCACACCGGGAACACCCCACGCGGTTCGAAATGCGGTATCTGTTGGCCCTGCGCTCGGGTTCGTGGTCGATGAAGTTCCTAATCCAGACTAGTTCTAATCTGGATTAGTATGGAGGGGCTCTGGTTTTGTAGTGAGTGCGAAGGCTACGGCTATCGGGAACGACCGGGCTTACGGATCCCACCTCTCTATTCGCGCCTCGCAGTCTGCCCTCGGGAGCCACCGGCCATACGCCAGCATCGACCGTATGGCATCTGCGGCACGCGCTCCCTCGAGAATACCCTCATCCACAAGGGCATCCAGGATCCACAATGTTCCGTGGCACTCCACGCCGTTCTCTTGGGCCATCGTGCGTAAGGGACCGTCGCCAGTCACCAGCACAGAACGCGTATCCCATGCCAGGACAAATGCAGACAGGTCTCTGTGGGAGAGTCCCCGATGTCTCTGGCGGAGTTCATAGATCTCCAGAACCTGCCCGGGATCCAGGTCGACGATCTCCAGGCCGCAACGCCGCAACCTCTCCGGGGGGGACTGTCTTTATTTCGTGGGCGATGAAGTTCGCCATGAGGAAGGTATAGCCGAGACCTGAGGGGCAATCGAGGATTCCGCCGGCATCCAGGTCGAAGATGTAATTTGCATCGACAGAACACCGGAGCCGGATATTCCTCACGAGTATCGCCTAGAATGAGTCCATATAATGCTCGATCGGCTGTTCGCTCCCGAGGAGTTCCCGGGCTCGCGACTGGCTTATCTTCTTCTCACTCAACGCACGGAGCACCAGCAGTTTCATGTGCGTCGGACGCTCCGACGGAAGCGGGGCTCCCGGTTCATTCTGCCGCCATCCATGCTTATTGAAGAGGGTCCAGAGGCGTTCCGAAGTGCTCTCCGATATGATCCCGAGATCGGCAGCCCGGTGGAGCCAGGCACTCATGCTCATGCCCCACTTATGCTTGAGGACGTAGAACTCCCGCGGGGATATGTTCCGGCGCTGCTCCCCAAGTTCCCTGAACGCCATCTTCTTCGGCACAAGGAACGCAGCGGCAAACCGGTGGGCCGCCTTCTCTTCATCGACGTCTCCCTCGATCCGGAGCAGGAGGTGGCCGAGTTCGTGGGCGAGGTTGAACCGCTGGCGGTCCCCGGGCATATCGCTGTTCACGGCGATGACGGGCGTTGAATCTTCGTGGTAGAACGTCAGCGCGTCGAACTTATCCGTGGCTCCGATGACGCCGACTTTAACGCCGTGCTGCTCCAGCACATCCATGACGCTCTCGATAGGGTCCAGCCCCAGGTCCCACTCATCGCGGACGCTCTGCGCCACGTCTTCGATATCGTCCAGGGTCGTTATGCGGCAGTTCTCCGGGGAAGGAAGCGTAAGGGTCTTCTCCTCGCCCAGGATCAGTTCTATCTCGAGGTACCTCTCGAACCACTCCCGAACCTCTGCATGGATCTGCCTCTCCTCTTTTTTCTTGAGCGGCTTGCGGCACCGATACTGCGGTTGTGAGAGGTTCACCGATATGGAGCGGAAGAAGTAGTCGACACTCACTCCCAGGACCTCGCTCAACTGAATGATGACCCCGGAGCTCGGGACGACTTTGCCGCTCTCGTATTTCGAGATCGCCATGGCGCTCAGTCCCACCTCCCGCCCCAGAGCCCTCTGGCTCAAACCTGCCCCAATACGTGCCGATCGTATCCGTTCTCCCATGGTCATCCTGTCTCACCGTCACAGCTTCGGTTTACAATATCAAAATATATTGGTATTTTGTAAACTAAAGATACCTTGCAGTCCAGGGATATATGCGTTATGGAACGATTGCTGCATCTACCAGTCACCCTGCAGCAGGTCGGCGAACGACTCGGGAACTCTGTTCCAGCATACGCGAACCCGCCCGGACACTGATTCGCGTTGACCCGCAGGGATGCTTCCGCACGATCCAGAATATCTGCAAACGGTTTTGTGTATATCAATACCCCGATCCGGTATACACAAAATTCGTTGTGCATACCGGAGTATACACACACCATACCTCAGGGTTTGTGGGTCATCTACGATCCACAACAGAATTTGTGGGTCACAAAACGCAATATATGACCCACAAAAATACTTGTAGGACATGGGTAATCCACAACGATCGGACCCGGCCGGCTGCCGGGCTCGCGGTCTCCGACATGGGCATGGCGGCATGAGCGCGGGAGCAGACGAGGCGTTCACGATCGACCCGACAAAGGTACGGAAGTGGAAGCGGTATCCGGCGTATAAGGACTCAGGGGTGGAGTGGCTCGGGGAGGTGCGGTGGGGTGAGAGACAGCAGATCTAGCGTCCGTCATCGATCAGAATAACCCCCATCCCCTGCTTGAGGGGCAGGGGATCATCGTGAGGGCGGCCATACAGGGGCTTTTTTTAACGACGCAGTTACCGGGGGGCAAATTTATATCTCCAACCTCCGATAAAACTGATCGAACAGCCATGTCCGTCACGCAGGATCTGATCCGGAAGAAACGTTCCAAGATTCTCGCAATAGCCAGACGGCACGGCGCCACGAACCTGCTGATCTTCGGGTCGGTCGCCCGCGGCGAGGCAGGGCAGGGGAGCGACCTGGATCTCCTGGTGGACCGGGAGCCGGGGAGGAGCCTCCTCGACCATATCGCGCTCATCCAGGACCTGGAGGAGGTTCTCGGATGCCGGGTGGACGTGGTGACGGAGACAGCGCTCAAGGAGCGATACAGAGAGCGGATCCTCGGAGAGGCAGTGCCACTATGAGTGACGGGAACGAGCGGCTCCTCGACGTACTGGAAGCAATCGAGGATATTGAGCGGTATGCGATCCGGGGCAGGGAAGCGTTTTTGCAGGATGAACTGTTGCAGGTCTGGATGATTCACCACCTTCAGATCATCGGGGAAGCAGCCGCATGTCTTCCTATAGACCTGCGAAGCGCTTCTCCCGGCGTTCCCTGGAACAGATAATTGGCCTTCGAAATATCCTGATTCACGCATACTTCCGTGTGGATCCTGACGAGATCTGGGTGGTCGTGGATCGCGATATCCCCGCACTCAAGGAGGAGGTCGTGAGGCTCCTCTCCACACTCTCGGGCGCTGAAGACGCCGATTAACACCTCTTTTCAGATTTTTATGAAATGAACAAGCGCAATTTCTCCCATGATAGCCTTTACGGCCAGGCTTTTCCCTCCGGCGTCCTACTGCTTCCCATGAGGATACCAGGATGGCTGACGCAAGGACCTCCCGAGAGCTCGTTTACGAGACGAACGGGGACCTGAAGTGGATTTGTAAGATTCTTCAGCAGATGGAGCGGTGCGATGAGGATTTCGAAGCCCGGATCCAGGTGCTGGAAGGGTGGCGGGCGGGGTGGTGGTCATGCTGGTGAAGGTGCTTGGCGGGGGTGAGAGAACTATTTCAGCATCCCGTCCCGCCAGAAGAAGGGCTTGCCGGGGTCCCGCTCATATTTTTCAAAGACGCTCGGGTAGATCTCGGGATATTTCGCATCCTTGAGGGGTATACAGAACATCATTGCCGGATTTTTCGGGCTGCCGCCGACACCGATCACCACGAAGACCGGAATGCGGTTTGACCGGGAGTAGGCGTTGTATCGCTTGATCTGGTCGGGGGACGCCCATTTGACAACGGGCCCATTGATCTTCTGGCTCCTGTAAAACCCGGAGCGGTACTTGCATTCGACGGCAAACTTCTCGTTCGTCGGCTTGTAGCGGATAACAAGATCGGGATTGGTGTTGGACTCTACATAGATACCCTTACTCTTATCGTGGTTGTCCCGCGTCCAGTCGCTGATGGCGAAGTAGTCGTATCTCTGGGTGAAAAGGCCCGCGACATATGCCTCGAAATCCGCCCCTTTTTGATAGTTGATATCTTCCTCTTCTTCATCCGACAGCCAGAGGTCGAGCGTCTTTGATAATTTATCGAGAAAGCTCATGGGGAGGGTGTTTGATGCAAATTAATTTAGATTTTTTGGATTTTCTAACATATGTGTCCGAAATTAACGAGTAGTGCATCTAAGCCACGTTTCCAGGTAGGTTACCAGACCTCTTATCGGGAACATACTCAGACACTGAAGTCATCTAAAAACATAAGATACGCGAACAAGTTCGGCAGAAAAGTATGAAGAACCTTTAGTAGATGAAGCCATGCAGATTCGATCTAGGAATTGGAGACAGAGGAGCTGACAATGCATACTGCACCGAGCAAACTTAGAAAGTAGTTTTATGAACATCTCAAATAGTTATAATTATCTATTTTCATAGTGAAGTCTCCTTTTAATGAGTACCCCGAAGAAAACAAACCGAATATCTTCAATTGGACACTCACGATACACCTCGAAAATTATCAAAGCAACAGCCCTACTGGACGATACAAAGACTCTTCTTGAATTTTGGGATGAGGGTGCGTCGGTAAGAGAGAATTTTTCACGCATTCGGGAGCAAAACATATTCGGCAAATCATCACGATCACGGATCGATGATGAACTCGAAATATTTCATCAACGTTACTTCTTTGACCTTGATATAGCATCTGCACTGGCATATCTTGTAAAGAAAAACGTCGCAAATGAGATACTACATCCGATTTTATTCTATTTTTCAGCAAAGGCAGACAAATTGCTCTATGATACAACCAAGATCCTGGAAACCTATGCAATGCGAGGACAGATGAGTGTCACCACCGATGAAATGAAACAAGAGATCTATAGGTTTGTCAACGAAGGGAAAACGACAACGCGGTGGTCAGAAAACACCATTAGTATAGTAACACGCCATCTCATGGCTACACTGCGCGATTTCGGCATTCTGGAAGGAGGGACAAATAAAAAGATCGCCTCGTTTTATCTCCCAAATCAGGCGTTTGCGTTTATTGCTTTGTACCTGTACAATGAAGGCAATCCAGGGGAAAAATTGGTAAATCATCCCGACTGGGGTCTATTCTTCTTGAACCCCCGGTCAGTAGAGCGATTTTTCCTCGAATGCCATCAAGAAGGTCTGTTGAATTATCATGGAGCAGGATCGGTCATCCGAATCGATTTTCCCACTAAATCACTCAGGGAGTATGCAGATGTCCTCACTCGAAAGTAGATTCGCAGATCTTGAGCGAAAATTGAAAAAACGACCTCTGAAATTGAATGCTATCAATACTTTGCCGTTCCTGATCTTTCACTACGCTCCAAGCGATGAGTGGAAGCTGCGGCGATTAATAACAAACATCGGGATTCAACTGGAAAACGAAGGAAAGCATATTGTCTGTCTTTCAATGGAAAAACTCCTGTGGGAGTCACTGGAAACCATTGAACAGCAGAACCCGATCGAAGGATATAGTGCAGTTGTAAACCTTGAGAAGGATTCCGGATTCCTGGAGGCCCAGGATCAGATAATCACGTATTTCTCCGATAATGACCGCTGCCCACTCGTCGAAAAGATCGCCAAACGCCTCGAAAACATCGACCCTGAGACTCATATCGTCTTTCTTATCCACGTCGCAGCAATGGCACCGGATCTCTATCAGGTACACGTGCTGCTGGATAAGCTAGAAGGTAAAACAATGGTCCCGACGATATTGTTCTATCCCGGATCGCTGGATGGGATAACAGGGCTTCGCTTCATGGATATGCGGGACAGGGAACCCATGGGCAATTACCGTGTTGAAATCCTGTGATGATAAAATTGGAGGAGAGCATGGAACTGATTCAAGATTTAATTGAACGAGATCTGTCACGGCAGATTGAGGAGATCATCAAAGTCTACCAGGACGATGAACAGACGATCTATGAAGAAATAGCAGAATACGTCCCGACTGATAATATCAAAGAACAACTTGCGGATACGCTTGTGGCCATAGCAAAAAGTCCACAGACCCACCAGAAGATCGAGAAGATGGGTCTGTGGATCTCTGGCTTCTTTGGCTCAGGAAAGTCATCGTTTGCTAAAAATCTCGGACTAATACTCTCCAACCCCCAAATTTGCGGTTCAAGCGCTTCCGAATTATTCAAGAAAAAATTCAACGATCAGAGAATTAGCAGTTACATCGACAATATCAACGCCAGAATTCCAGCGAAAGTCATCATGTTCGATATCGCAAATACGAGTTATGTAAGAAAAGGCGGTAAAGAACTGATTTCCGAGGTGATGTACCGTTCTCTGCTCGAAAATCTGGGATACTCAAAGGACTTTGATATAGCAGAACTGGAAATCTGGCTTGAAAAAACAGGAAGATACGACGACTTCCTTGCTGCATATAATGAACTCTATCAGGATGTGCCCTGGGAGGAGGCGCGAAACGGTGCGGAGAAGATAGGCCGGGCGAGTGCGGTGATGCACCAGCTCGATCCTGCTACCTATCCCGATGTACTGGCATGGCGAAATACGGTGCGCGGAAAATCCGTAGATTTCTCAGTGGAAGATTTCGTAACACGGGTTTTCGAACTGAGCGAACGGCGTCTGAAAGGGAAATCTCTTTTCTTCGTTATTGACGAAGTCGGCCAGTATGTGGGGAGAAGTGACGCCAAGCTGGAGGATCTTCGGGTTATCATCGAAGGGCTCGGAAAGGAGAGCAAGAACCGACTCAAAAGGGGAGAGATCATCGCGCCCGTGTGGGTGATAGTGACCTCTCAAGAACGATTGCAGGATGTCATTAACACGATTGACGAGAAGAACGTCAAGTTTCCACGCCTTCTCGATCGTTTTTTTACGGTGGATCTCTCCCCGGAGGATATTCGAGAGGTTGCAACCCGGCGCGTTCTTTCCAAGAAAGAAGAAGCGAAACCTATTCTCGAAAAAATCTATCGTGACAGCCATGGGAAGTTGCTTGAACAATGCCATCTTGAGCGCACTCCGATTCGCAGCGATATCACTGAAGAGGATTTCGTGCAATTTTACCCCTATCTTCCGCATTTCATCAACCTCTCCATCAAGATCATGGATGGAATCCGTCGCCAACCAGGAGCGACACGCCATATCGGCGGGAGCAACCGGACGATCATCAAGCAGGCATATGAGATGCTCGTTTCCGAGCGAACAAATCTTGCCACCAAACCGATTGGGACACTTGTTGCCCTAGATGACATCTATGAACTTGTCGAAGGGAGCCTTCAGGAGCGCCGATCTGATATCGCTCAAATTGCCGAGACATTCTCTGATGACGACGGTTGGGCGCTCCGGGTAGCAAAGACAATCACTCTCCTCGAATTCGTACGCGAAGTCCCAAGGACGACCAGGAATATTGCCGCGCTGATGCTGAAGTCTATTCATGAATCTGCGCCCATTCAGAAGGTGGAGGAAGCACTTGAGCGGCTGAAAGAAGCTGATTTTGTTAGAAATACCGAAGAGGGGTGGAAGATCCAGTCTGCTGGGGAGAAGAACTGGGGTGCAGAGCGGCGCCGCCACCTCAACCCGAAGCCTGCCGACCGGATTGCTATCCTTCATGATGTTATTAGAGATATCGTCTCAGATACAAAATTGAAGAACTTCCAATATAAGAGGAAGAATTTCAAGGTTGAATACTCCGTGGATGGAGTAAGAATCAGTGAACCAGGGTTAATTCCTATTTCTATTATGATAGCGGACTCGCCCTCTGAGATCGCCAAGAAAAACGAGGCTGTTGAGGATGAGAGCAGGATCGAGGACAAAACGCTGTTCTGGGTGATGGCGCTCACCCCGGAGATTGATGATCTCGTAGCACAATACCATGCATCCCATTGGATGGTTGAAGAGTATTCCCGGTTGGCAGCGCAGAACCAGATCACTAATGTCGAGCGGGAGAGTCTTGATAACGAAAAACATGAGAGAAGCCGCATCAGATCCCGTCTCAATGATAAGATCACCGAAGCATTGATGCAAGGTACCGGTATATTTAGTGGAAGGAAAAAGGACAGTTCTTCGTTTGGGAATTCATCATTGAGCGCCGTATTCAGAGGATTTTTCGAGTATGCTGTACCAGAACTTTTCCCGAAATTCGAGATGGGTGCAGTAAAACTCAGAGGCAACGATGCAGAATTACTTCTCAAAGCTGAGAATCTCAATGGATTACCACCGGTATTTTATGAAGGGGAGGATTCGCTCTCACTGGTCATTCGAGATGGGCAGAACTATGTCCTCAACCCCGAAGCACCTATAGCTAAGGAAATTTTCGGACGGATTCACCAGGCTAAGGAATACGGTGGAGAGCGCGAGACGGGAAGGAAACTGGAACAATATTTTTCCGGGTTTGGCTACGGCTGGGATACCGACGTGCTGAAGGTCGTGCTTGCCGCTCTGTTTCGTGCAGGGATGATCGAGGTTCTTCACGAGGGTAAAGTATACCGGAATTATGCCGATCCCCAGGCCAGGGTGCCCTTTATCAACAATATCCAATTCAGGAATGCAGGGTTTGTTGAACGTACCGGCAGACCGCCACTCAAAGCTCTCGTAAGAGCTTCTGATCTGCACAGGGAGATCGAGGGAGTGGAGGTTGATATCGACGAGGCCAAGATCGTCTCTGCGTTCAAAGCCCTTGCAGCGAAATACTACGATGATGTCTTAGAGTTGAGAACACGCATTCGCTCGTACATTCTTCCCGTCGGGGATGTTGTCGACGATTACTTCGATCAACTTTCGTCCATCAAGTCTTCAGATCCAAACGATACATTCACGCTCATCGACGGTTATGGAACTGATCTGCTTACAGCGCACCGGAAGTATCTTGCGCTCAAGCGAAAAATTACAAAAGAATGCCTCGAAACAGTCTCGCGGGCACGCAAAATCCTTCACGAGGTGGCCCCTCAGATCGAGCTTCCTCAGATAAGCAAAGCGCTTGATGAAACTCTCTCCTCGCCTACATTCTATGAACAAGTGGACAAGATTACTGAACTCTCCAATAAACTTGTTGTAGCCTTCCGGGACGAGTATGAGGCTGTTCACCAGATGCGTAGAGATCTCTATCGGCAGGCGATTGAGGAGGTGACCCAAGATCCCGATTTTGCCGGGCTTGGTGAGGGAGATCAGGAAATCGTGCTCTCTCAACTCGAAAGCGTGGGGTGTACGGACTTACGGTTCAGTGAAGAGGTGTGGAAGTGCGCCACCTGTCGTGCCAGTCTAGGCCAGATGCACGCCGATATCGCTGCAGTCGCAGGGAGAACGCAGGAGGCGCTCGCCATGGTGCAGGAACTTCTCGTGAAGGATCCAGAGATAAAGACCCAGCGTTTGCGGCTTTCGGCATCGTTCCCCTCCCGGCTTGACAGCAGGGAGTCGGTTGAACTTGCCATCGAAGCACTGAGAGAGGAACTGCTCAAGCTGATCGATAATGGGATCGTCATTATTCCGGAGTGAGATTCTGATCGACTTGGGATCGTAATTATTCCGGAGGGAGATTTTATGGATGCATCTACAAGAAATACGCTCAGGAATGCAGTAACTAACTGCAGAAAGATCCTGGAGACGGCTGTATCCGAACTTCTGGAGGGTAGATATGGGATCGACAAGAAAGGAACGATTACCCCCCATGATCGAATGGAACATCTCTCTGCCGAGGACAAACGCTTCCGCAACGATCTTATCGCTCACCTGGAACACATTCAGGCAACCGGTTACTCAAAGAAGGATGCCGCCGAGCAGCTTGTCCGGGAAGTGGCCTTCACTCATCTCAACCGATTGTGTGCTTACAAGATCCTCGAAACACGCGGATATATCCGGGAGTCGGTGAGCAGGGGGATCCGATCGAACGGGTTCCTTCGCTACTGTGCGGAACATCCGGAGGACGAGCGGTTATACTCCTCGGGTGAGCAGGATGTGGCTTACCGTCACTATCTCGGGTGGCTCGGGGCAAGCCTGAACGAAGAGATTGGTGTCCTCTTCTCCCCAACCGATCCGGCGAACCGTCTCTTTCCGCCGCAACAGGTTATCGATGCGGTGATGGAGGAATTGAATGCCGAGTCGCTTGCTGAGATCTGGGAGAGTGACGAGACCATAGGATGGATCTACCAGTATTTTACGCCGAAAGAACTCCGTGATAAGGCTCGAAAGGATAGCCAGGCACCAAGAAATTCCTACGAACTCGCGTTTCGCAACCAGTTCTTCACTCCGCGTTATGTGGTGCAGTTCCTGACCGATAATACCCTCGGCCGGATCTGGTACGAGATGCGCCAGGGCAAAACTATCCTCGCCGAGAGGTGCGAGTATCTCGTCCGCTACCCTGATGAGGTCTTCCTGGGCGATGCGGAGGATGGTGGGAAAGGGACAAAGATGCTGCAGGCATTTTCGAACGGCGAAACGACAGCCTTTCCTTCGGCGTGGGATCTCGCCTGGTCCGTCAGCCGATTTGATTGGCCGCACGATCTCCGGCTCAGGGCGTGGAAGGATGCGGTGACTGCTCTCGAAGCAGGCGGTGAAGTCGATCTCACATCATGGAAGACCCAGGATATCCTCGACTGCCTGCATGCAATGGCAAATGCCAATCGCTTCAACGATTCCTGGGACGGGCACGGCCCGGCAACCACAGCCCTCGCGGCGGAGGTCAAGCGCCGCATCCGGGCAGGCATGGACTCCGATGCGTCACAGGAGACCCTGCTCAGATTGCCACAACTGGTTTCCTTCCGCGCGAAGAAGGATCCGCGGGAGATCCGTGTGCTGGATCCTGCCTGCGGGTCCGGTCACTTCCTGCTCTACTGCTACGATCTTCTGGAAATCATCTACCGGGAGGCATGGGAGGACGAACAGGCGCCGGTGTGGCCGGGTTCGGGGAGAACACTCAGACAGGACTATCCCGACCACGATGCCCTCCTTGCAGAGATCCCGGGCCTGATCCTGCGCCACAACCTGCACGGGATCGATATCGATCTCCGGGCTACCCAGATCGCCTCCCTTGCCCTCTGGCTCCGCGCCCAGCGTTCGTTCCAGGAACTTGGGCTTGATCAGCAGCGCCGCCCCCGGATCACGAAGGCCAACATCGTCTGCGCCGAGCCGATGCCCGGCGAGAAGAAGATGCTCGAAGAGTTCGTCCAGGGTCTCAACCCTCCGCTTCTCGGTGCGCTCGTCCGGGAGATCTTTGAGAAGATGCAGCTCGCCGGTGAGGCAGGGTCGCTGCTCAAGATCGAGGAGGAGATCAAAGACATCGTCGCAGAGGCAAAACGGAAGTGGCTCACCCGGCCGAAGGAGGAGCAGACCACCCTTTTCCCGGTCGAGAAGAAACGGGAGTGGCAGACTGGGCTCTACTCGTTCAAGGGCATCTCCGATGCCTCGTTCTGGGATATGGCGGAGCAGAAGGTTCTCGAAGCCCTCCACGCCTATGCCTGGCGGACCGCCAACGGTGCAGGCTACCGGCGCAAACTCTTCGCAGAGGATGCGGAACGGGGCTTTGCATTCATCGAACTCTGCCAGAAGCAGTACGACGTCGTCCTGATGAATCCGCCGTTCGGGGCCGCGAGCAAACCCTCGAAGAACTACATCGATAGCACCTATCCGCGGACAAAGAACGACGTCTACGCGGCGTTCGTGGAGCGCTGGGTCGACAAGCTCGTCCCCCGCGGCAGGCTCGGCGCCATCACGTCCCGCACCGGGTTCTTCCTCTCGTCGTTCCAGAAGTGGCGGGAAGAAGTTCTGCTGAAGGAGTGCCGGCCGGTCGTGGTCGCCGACCTCGGCTACGGGGTGCTGGATACTGCGATGGTGGAGACAGCGGCGTATTGTCTGGAGGCGCTGTGATGGGTGGGGGTTGTACCTTCATCCGGCTGCTCGCCGACGAGGATAAAGGAGTGGCGCTTAGGGATGCGATCGATGCGCTGCAAAACGGAGAAGTGCCCTCCGCTGTTTTCTCGATCGATCCGGAAAAATTCTCCATGGTCCCGAGGTCGCCGTTTGCTTACTGGGTCTCCGACCGGATCAGGCGGCTCTTCATGGATTTGCCACCCTTCGAAAACGATGAAAGAAATGTTAGGGTTGGCCTTCAAACAAGCGACGATTTTCGCTTTGTCCGGGCATGGTGGGAGGTGGCTCCCGCCCGGCTCGTCAGCGGGACACCGGAGACAACACCCGAAGAGTTCAGGGCGCAGACCTTTTCCGGGAAGAAGTGGGTGCCGTTTGCAAAGGGAGGAGAGTATTCACCATATTATGCAGATGTGCACCTCGTGGTGAATTGGAGCAATGCTGGCCAAGAGATTAAAAATCGAATAAACCCAGATTCAGGTCGTCCATACTCAAACGTCTGGATGCTAAGAGATACAGAAGAAAATTTGTTTTTCAGGCCGGGGCTGACATGGCCACGTAGGACAACAAGTGGTATCAGCATACGGCTACTAAATTCTGGCGTTATATTTGGAGATAAAGGCCCCGTATGCTTTATCAACGATATCGCTGAATTGTCACCATCGATTGGCTTAGCACAATCATCGGCATACTCTTATTTAATAAACCTTCAGGTTGCAGCGGCTGATGCCGCTGCTAGATCCTATGAAGTTGGTATCATCCAAAAAACACCAATGCCTGAAATTAACGTCAATCAAAAAATTCATTTGACCTGTTTAATCACTCAGATTCTCAAGATTAAAAGGGAAATTGAAAAAACAAATGAATTGAACCATTTATTCAATTATCCCCCATACATACAATGCAAGAATGAAAGTATTACAAAAACGGTTGACCAATGGGCATTGTTTATCAACAACTCGATAAATGAAGGAAATATTATCCAAAACCAAATCGATGAAATCTCATTCAATACTTATGGTCTTTGTGATTCAGATAAAAACTTGATAAGAAAGGCCTCTTCTAATCGTCCATCTCCTATAAATGCGCCTCAACCAAACGTGCGATGTATTGCTGCAGATTTTCTTTCATACTCTCTAGGTACCATCTTCGGCCGCTGGGACGTCCGCTACGCCACCGGCGAACGGGAACCGCCCGAACTCCCCGATCCTTTCGCCCCCCTTCCCGCCTGCTCTCCCGGGATGCTACAGGGTGACGACGGCCTGCCGCTCGACCCGCACGAGATCCCACCGGACTATCCCCTGAAGGTCGATCCCGACGGCATCCTCGTCGATGATGAGGGGCATCCCGATGACATCATCGCCCGCATCCGGGACGTGCTCGCCCTCATCTGGGGCGATCGTGCCGATGCCATCGAGAAAGAGGCCTGCGAGATCCTCGGCGTCAAATCCTTGCGGGACTACTTCCGCAAACCCAGTGCAGGCGGGTTCTGGGACGACCACGTGAAGCGCTACTCGAAGAGCCGGCGGAAGGCGCCGATTTACTGGCTGCTCCAGTCGGCGAAGAAGAACTACGGCATCTGGATCTACTATCCGCGGATGGATGGCGACACCCTTTACAAGGCGCTCCGGTATGCAAAGGACAAACTTGCTATGGAGGAGCGCCGGCTGGAGGACCTCCGAAAGGAGCGGGAGCAGTCCGGCACCGGCGGAGCCGTGGTCAAGAAGATGGAGAAGGAGATCGACGGCCAGGAGGCGTTCATCAGCGAACTCCATGATTTCGTCGAGAAGCTGGAGCGGGCCGCAAGTCTCAACCTCATCCCGGAGCACGACGACGGGGTGGTGCTCACCATCGCACCGCTCCGGGAACTGGTGCCCTGGAACGAGCCAAAGAACTACTGGGGTGAGTTGATCGAAGGAAAGTATGCATGGTCGTCGATCGGGAAGCAGCTCGCGGAGAAGGGACTGGTTAAGAGATGACAACGTCAAATTGCACCTTCATCCGGTTGCTCGCCGACAAGGATAAGGGAGCAGCGCTTGCGAACTCAGTCAGTGCTTTGAGGAGTGGAGAGGAATCCTCTGGAGTCTTCCCTGTCGCTCCAGAAAAGTTCTCCATGGTTCCGGGATCACCGTTCGCCTACTGGGTCTCTGACCGTATTCGGCAGCTCTTCGCGGATCTGCCCCCCTTCGAGGGTAATGGGAGGACGATCAAACAGGGTCTTGCCACCGCCGACGATTTCCGCTTTGTCCGGGCATGGTGGGAGGTGGACCCTACCCGCACCGTCAGCGGGACATCGGAGACGACACCAGATGAATTCAGGGCGCAAACCTTTGCCGGGAAGAAATGGGTGCCTTTCGCGAAGGGTGGAGAATACTCACCATACTATGCAGACATACACCTCGTGGTGAATTGGGGAAATGACGGGGAAGAAATTAAAAGCTACATAAATCCGGAGACAGGGAAACAGTACTCACGCCCGCAAAATACCGATTATTATTTCCGGCCTGGGTTGACATGGTCACTGAGGACCCAACTCGGTTTCAATATGAGACAGTTCCCCGCAGGTGCAATCTTCGGTCATAAAGGTCCAGTCGCATCGGGAAATGGAGATAATTTGGCAGTTTATCTCAGCATATCGAATTCAATTGTTTTTTCATCGCTCCTCTCTCTTCAGATGGCCTTTGGATCTTATGAAGTAGGGGTTATTCAGCGAACTCCCCTTCCCCCCATATCCCAACCTGCTTATAGAGAACTGGAAAGTCTTACACTCCAGATTGTCGATTTGAAACGACATATTGACAGGAATGATGAAACAACTCGCCCATTCGTCCTACCATCCATGGTGACCCCTAACAGGAACAGAACGTTAACAGAGTATGTATCATTGTTCAATACTGAAATATCGAAAGTATCTGTTGACGCAGGAGAGATACAGCACCAGATTGACACTATTGCTTTCGATCTCTACGGCATCAACGACAAGGACAGAAAAGCAATCGAAGAAGCGTTCTGTGATCGCCCTGCGCCGATCAACGCCCCGCCCACCGCTCCACCCGCCCTCACCGCCGACCTCCTCTCCTACACCATCGGCACCATCTTCGGCCGCTGGGACATCCGCTACGCCACCGGCGAGCGACAACCTCCTGAGCTTCCCGATCCCTTCGCCCCCCTTCCCGCCTGCTCGCCGGGGATGCTACAGGGCGAGGACGGCCTGCCACTCGCACCGCACGAGATCCCACCTGACTATCCCCTGAAGGTCGATGCCGACGGCATCCTCGTCGATGACGAGGGGCATCCCGATGACATCATCGCCCGCATCCGGGACGTGCTCGCCCTCATCTGGGGCGATCGTGCCGATGCCATCGAGAAAGAGGCCTGCGAGATCCTCGGCGTCAAATCCTTGCGGGACTACTTCCGCAAACCCAGTGCAGGCGGGTTCTGGGACGACCACGTGAAGCGCTACTCGAAGAGCCGGCGGAAGGCGCCGATTTACTGGCTGCTCCAGTCGGCGAAGAAGAACTACGGCATCTGGATCTACTATCCGCGGATGGATGGCGACACCCTTTACAAGGCGCTCCGGTATGCAAAGGACAAACTTGCTATGGAGGAGCGCCGGCTGGAGGACCTCCGAAAGGAGCGGGAGCAGTCCGGCACCGGCGGAGCCGTGGTCAAGAAGATGGAGAAGGAGATCGACGGCCAGGAGGCGTTCATCAGCGAACTCCATGATTTCGTCGAGAAGCTGGAGCGGGCCGCAAGTCTCAACCTCATCCCGGAGCACGACGACGGGGTGGTGCTCACCATCGCACCGCTCCGGGAACTGGTGCCCTGGAACGAGCCAAAGAACTACTGGGGTGAGTTGATCGAAGGAAAGTATGCATGGTCGTCGATCGGGAAGCAGCTCGCCGAGAAAGGACTGATAAAGAGGAGTTAGACAATGGGGCATGTGAGTGAATACATCAGGGAGATGGTTGTAAAACAGGTGAAGGACAACCATCTCGTGGTCTGGTTTGACCCGGAAAGAATTTACGGCGACATTTCAGCGGATCTTGAGATCCCCGGAGGCACGGTGGCGAGATACCGGGATTCGTTCTTTGAACTGCGTCACGATATCGCGCCGCTCATGACCCGGGAGGAACCACCGGATCTCCTCATCTACGTCCCGCTCTCCGAGGAAGAAACCGAAAACGCTCTCGTCGCCTACACCTCGGCAGGCATCGTGCTCAAACCGCACCAGACGCCCTGGCAGCGCAATACCCGACTCGCAGTCATCGCCAATCAGGCGCTCAAGAGCATCATCGACGATCCTGCAGAACTCGAGGAGATCGTGAAGAAGGTTGACCGGAACGAACTTACGCTCTCCGACCTCGATGCCCTTGCCGAACAGGTTCGAGCCCGGAAATCAAGCCACCAGAAGGTTCTCGCCCTCATCTATCGCGTTGAGACCCCCCAGGACATCACCCTCTCCTTCCTGAACCGCCCCGAACTGGATGAAGAATTCACCAGAAAAAACGCCCTAGACGACCTGAAGGCATTTCTCCATACCGAATACGGTGCCGAGATCCGCGGGGACACTCCAGAAACCTGCCGGGGAGAACTCGCACGCTATGTGCTCATGAGTGCATTGATAGCAGGCCTGGATGGTTACGTCCCCGAGGCACTCTCACGGGTTCCACATGCACGAAGTGCAAAGGATCTGCAGGCATGCGCACAACTCGTATATGAATGGCAGATGCGCCGCGATCTACAGAAGAACTACGTCACCTGGGCCCGGAAGATCGAGCAGGCGCTCGGCATAGGCGAAGATCGTCGTCTTGAACTCTCGCAAATCGAGGACATCCACACATTCCAGGGCATCGATCAAGCAGTCTTGAGTCTGGTCGAGCAGGCGCTTCTGACCCAATCGACAGACGATCTCGAGGAGATTGCCTGGAGGCGGGAACAGGGGTTCTGGGCCGAGATGGTGCCGACCACAAAAGCACGCTGGCGCCTGGTTGCAACCATTGCAGCGTTTCTCAACATCGGTCAGGCCATCGAAACCACGATGAAGGGGCGAAACTTCACAGCCGGAGAGATTGCAGCGTATTATACGGACAGATATCAGCCCTGGTACCGGCTGGATACGCTCTATCGCTACGTGGAGAAGTACTACGCAACCACCGAGTACGAATCAGCATCACCGCCAAAATCGGTGAGGGACCTTTATGCAAGAGTCCGGCAGCGCTATACGCAGCTTGGAGGAGAGATCGCCTCCAGATTCGTCAAGCAGCTCGCCCAATCACGATTCGACCTCCCGGACTACCCCCGCCAGACCGAAATTATCTCCAGGTACGTAGCACCTGCCATGGAACAGGGCAAGGTCGCGTACATCCTCGTGGATGCCTTCCGTTACGAAATGGCGCAGGAATTGCTGCAGGTGTTTTCGAAGAACAGCGTGGCAACACTTGATGCGGCACGTGCCACAGTTCCCACCATCACTGAAGTGGGGATGGCAGCTCTCATGATGAAAGGCGACGTACAGCCTTCACTCGTCTCGATCGGGGGCGGTAAACTTGCCATCGAAGTTGAAGGGAAGGTGCTCAAAGATCGCTCCTCAAGACTGGACTATCTCAAAGAGCATATAGGGGGCGAAGTGCTCTCCCTCAAACTCAGCGATCTCTTGCACCCCCAAAAGACGGTCACAGATGGCATCCGCAACGCCGACCTTGTCCTCGTAACCTCCCAGGAGATCGATGAATTCGCAGAGAGAGCCGAACCGTATCTGGCCCGGAGATACATGGACGACATCTTCCACACCCTGCAAAGATCATTCCGGGTCCTTGCCGAATATGGTGTATCCACGATCATCGTCACCGCAGATCACGGGTATCTGTTCGGAGAAGAGATCGATAACCCAATGAAGATCCCCTCTCCCGGTGGCGAGACCGTTGACCTGCACCGTAGAGTATGGGTTGGGAAAGGCGGCGCGGCAAATGAAGCCTATTGCTATTTCAAAGCATCAGACCTGGGGCTTGGCGGCGACCTGGAAATCGCCACCCCGTACGGAATCGGGGTCTTCAAGGTTGCCGGAGGCGGTCTTGCCTATTTCCATGGCGGCCTCTCGCCGCAGGAGTACATCATACCTGTGCTCACCATTCAATCATCGCCGCATGAACAGCAACCTTCCACCGGCATTCAATTGACCATCGAACTGGGAGGCGACAGCATCACCACGCGCGTCTGCATGGTAAAAATAGAAGGAAAGGCCACACAACTCGTTGATCTGCAACCACCAAAAATCCGTGTCGAGATCTGGAGCGAGGGCAATCAGATCTCCCTGCCGTTTGGCGCGCTCTATGGGTACGAACAGGCAACGGGAGATGTCCAGTTGAGGATGAGCGAAAAAGATCCACTGAGTATCGACCCGAACACGGTAACGCTTCTCATTCCTCCGGAAATACAACCAGGTAGATCCGCCTCCGTTCATCTCCTCGACGCAACGACCGGAGTACTGCTGAAGAAACTAGAGAACATCCCCATACACATCACGTTCTAGGTGAAACGCATGGAAGAACTGGATGATCTGGATCGCAAAGCAACGCTTGCATTCCCGGGAAAAGTGGTGCGCAAAGACCTGGTCCGCAAGGTGAAGGTCGGGGCGAACGTACCGGTGTTCGTCCTTGAATTCCTCCTCGGGACATACTGTTCGACCGATAATCCGGCGGCGATTGAAGCCGGATTGAACATTGTCAATACAACTCTCGCAAACAACTTCGTGCGACCAGATGAATCCACGAAAGCACAGTCGTATGTCCGCGAGCGCGGCCGGCACATGATCATAGACAAGGTTAAAGTCAGATACGTCTCCGATCAGGACAAATACTGGGCTGAACTGGTCAACTTCGGCCACAATTACGTGCATATCCCCGAACGCTACATCCAGAAGTATGATCGACTCCTTATGGGGGGGATCTGGGCCGAGGTTCTCCTCAACCACAGATACGACGAGGAGGCCCGGGGCAAGAAGAGCCCTTTCTGGATAGAAGATCTCGAGCCAATCCAGCTCGCCACCTTCGACCTGGAGCAGTACTGCGAAGGACGCAGGATGTTTAGCACCGACGAGTGGATCGATTTCCTCATTCGGAGTATGGGGCTAGAGCCCTCTTATTTCGACCGGCGTCTCAAACTCTTGCTCCTTGTCCGCCTGATCCCCTTCTGCGAGCACAACTACAACATAGTGGAACTAGGCCCACGGGGAACAGGGAAGTCTTATGCTTACCAGGAAATTTCCCCTTATGGCATCCTGCTGACCGGGCCAACCACCGTTGCCAACCTCTTCTATAACATGAGTACGGGAAAGATAGGGCTGGTCGGGCTCTGGGACGTCGTTGCGTTTGACGAGGTGGCCGATCTCCAGAAGATGCACAAGGAAATCATCACAATGCTCAAAACCTACGCCGAATCCGGCACCTTTGCCCGGGGCAAAGAAGCGCTCTCGGCTTATGCATCCATTGCACTCTTTGGGAACATAAATCAGCCGGTTGAGGTCATGGTTCGGTCTTCTCACCTATTCGCTCCAATGCCCGAGATCATTCGTGAAGATATGGCCTTCATCGATCGAATGCACTACTATCTGCCGGGTTGGGAAATCCCCAAAATGAGGATGGATTTCTTTACCGATCACTACGGATTCGTGGTCGACTATCTTGCAGAAGCCCTGCGGGATCTTAGAAAACACAACTACACAGATACAGTCGATAAATACTTCTCAATGGGATCGCACCTCAATGCTCGTGATGTGAAAGCGGTCCGTAAGACGGTATCCGGCCTCATCAAACTCATCTATCCCCATGGAGAGTTCTCCAAGGAAGAACTGGCGGAATTGCTCGATGTTGCTATGGAGGGCCGAAGAAGAGTCAAAGAACAGTTGAAAAAGATGGGTTCCTTCGAGTACTCTCAGACCTCGTTCTCCTACATCGACAACAATACACGTGAAGAATTCTATGTTGGCGTACCCGAAGAGGGCGGAAGAAACCTGATATCCACCGACCCGCTGGCCCCTGGATCGGTTTATACAGCATCTGTTGGCGAGGGGGGACGAGTGGGTCTTTATCGCATTGAAGTAAGTCTATCTGCAGGCACAGGGAAACTCAAAATGGCAGGGGGGATACAGGGGAGCATGAAAGAATCTATTCAGCGGGCTTTCTCATACCTTCAGGGCCATAAGGTGGAGATGGGAATCGCCAGCATTTTTGACACCTCTGACATCCACGTAGAGGCCATCGATCTTCTCTCCAATCGTATTCCTGCTGATGTTGGGATTGCTTTCATAATCGCAGTTTACTCCTCCATTAAAAAGCATCAAACATTGCCTGGATTACTCATTCTTGGCGATTTGAGCATCCAGGGGAACATAAAGCCTCTTCCAAGCCTTTCAGAGGTATTGCAAATGGCAATGGACAACGGGGCCAGAAAGGCACTTATCCCGATCGAGAATAAACGAAACTTCCTTGACGTTTCTGCGGATATTATGGAACGCGTCGATCCGGTATTCTACAGCGATCCCATGACGGCTGCTATGAAAGGGTTGGGTTTGACATAATCTTTTACTTGAATCTAAACGCCCTATCTGGATTAAAATTAAACTCTCATATCTCGTCATCGCGCTCAAACAGAGTAGATTGAGTATGAACCCGAACAGTTCCCGGGCCTGATCTACCGGGGCGACGCAGGGACCGTCCTCACCTTCACGTCTGGGAAGGTGATCCTCACCGGTTTCAAAAACCTGAGCTCAATGGAGGCGTTCACGTCCGGGCTGAAGAAGAGGGTTGAGAAGGCTGTATAACCCTTTTTAGATGCTTTCCGGACACTTTGTATTGTCCATAGCGAGATGAAAAGATTATTGGTAACCTAAACTCCGCATGAGTTAGGGGGTATACTTCATTCTCTGCCCTCCTTTTGAGCAATCCCCGGTGCAGAAGGAAAGATCTATATCATTCTAATCCCTAATATTAAACCATATGGAAGAGTGGGTTCGGGCATGGCTGGAGGAGCAGCGGCGGAAGGGGGAAAAATGTCTGGAAGTCAAGGAGATCCAGGGTAAGCCCTATGTCTATCGGTCAACGAGCAGCTACGACAAGACGACCAGGTCCCCCAGGAAAGTCAGCACCTACCTGGGCAGACTCACAAAAGACCACGGGCTCATCGCCAAAGGAAGAAGAGGGCAGAGCATCCCGATACGTCCCCGCAGCGTTCGCGAATACGGGAATGCCGCCCTGATGACTGAGGAGTTCAGCGAGGTGCTCCCGATGCTTCGGGAAGCGTTCCCCGCCTGCTGGCCGGAGATCGTCGCCCTCACCTTCACCCGGATCGCCGGGTATACGCCCCTCTCCCGGATCGGGGATGCCTGGGAGAAACTCGACAATATCCTGGGCATCTCCGCGGACTGCGACCCCCGCACCCTCGCCCGGGTTCTCACCGCCGTCGGCGGCGACCGCACGGCCCAACAGGCCGTGTTTCGGCAGCTCGCCTCGCCAGCGCAGCAGCTCGTCTATGACCTCTCCTTCATCTACTCCCACTCCGATACGGTCAACCTCGCCGAGTTCGGCTACAACGCCGAGGGTGTCTGGTTGCCGCAGGTCAACATCGCGCTCTTCAGTGCAACGGATACCGGCCTTCCTGTGATGATCCGCGCCCTGCCGGGCTCGGTTCGGGACGTCGCCACCCTCGTTCGATCCCTTGACGAGATCGATACCGCCAGGATGACGCTCGTCCTCGACCGCGGCTTCGTTTCAGAGAAGAATGAACAGATCCTAATTGAGGCGAAGATCCCGTTCGTCCTCCCCCAGCGCCGCAACAGCACCCGGTATGGAACGCGAATCCATCTCACCGACCACTTCTTCTACCACAAACGGCTCCTGCATGCCGGCAGCCGTGAGGTGGATGGCTTGATGCTCTACCTCTACGAAGATGCCGATCTCGCAGTGGAAGAGCAGAAGACCCTCTACCGCCTGTTGGAGGAGGGAGCGATCGACCGGGAGACATTGAACCAGCGGCTGAAGCGTGCGGGCCGGGTCCTGATCCTCTCCTCGATCATAGCACATCCGCAGGAGATTTACCAGATGTATCAATCCCGGAATCTGGTCGAGAACCATTTCGCTGCATTCAAGAGCCTGATCCAGGCAGACAAACTCTACCTCCGGGATGCCACGGCCGTCTTCGGCCATGTCTTCATCGGGTTCCTCTGCCTCTACCTCTACTGCCGGATCCTGCATCGGATCAAACAGGCCGGGCTGTCGGCACACCTCTCACCGCAGGGATTGCTTCTGAAACTCTCCAAGGTGTATTCCGTGGTCTATGGGGAGGAGAAACGGATGACCGAGGTGCCAAAGCAGGTCCGAGAAATCGCCGAGAAACTCAACCTCGATATATTCCCTAATATGTGAGGAGTTTGGGTTTTAATTCTGATCATATTTCGAGGATTGCGATAAACTTCATCCCTAATCATAAAAACTATACCATGCCTGACTTCCGTCCTGATAAGCGCAGGAAACATGCAGAGATAACCTACTTTAAGAATCGGTCGATATTGCTATGAAACCGATAGAGAATCGTGGGCTTTCATGGTAGCCACAAAATCAAGAGATATTGGGTGCCGCACATGTGCCAGTACTACCGCTGCTCGGGTCCATCTTAAGATCCGATCTCCTGTGTAGCGTTCACCCTGTGGCAGCTTCGTACCGGTAACCCTCATAGCGGTAGCTCCCGAGGGAAGGGTAAAATGACAGAAATACGGAGATTCGGGAGAGGAGAAGGACTTTATCCGAGGGAATCGGACAGAACCGGGGGAATGGAAATGAGAGGAATAGGATAATCCTCCTAAGGAAGCGTGTTAAATGCATTGATGGCTTGTCATTTAGTGACAGCGCTGTTCTACTATTTTCGAAAATCACTCAAAGTTCTCTGCGTTGGATTTGCCCACTCCTGTAAACTCATAGCGATATTCAAGAGTGTCCTTGGATGCTGTTTGAATTTCTCCGTTGCTCGATATTTACCGTCCTTGAGCTCGATAAAACCCTTCAGATATTTGTTCATCAACACATCCATCTCATGTATTACTTTATCTCGAAGTGCTTGTTTTTCTGATTGCCCAATGATATCGTACAAACGCTCCAACCCTTCTTTAACCATCTCGTGTGCAGTTTTTCCTTCGTGGTTTTCCTTGAACAACTGCATCACAATGTCGATTAAACCACGTCGAATTTCAAATGCTTGCATCTCTGGAAGAAGCGTAACAGGAATGTCAGGTAATTTCGAGAGATCGGAGCCATCCCTCTTCACTAAAGATTCCCGCAATTTTAGATTTCCAATAAAACAGTCGTTGGATATCCTCAGCACATCTTTGACGAGGATCTGGCAGTGATCCCCGTCGTGAACCGCGGACATCCGACTGCTGATGACATCCGGAGCTTTTGAGAAAACGGGGAAACCATATACACTAAGACTTCTGGGGTCAATGTTCTTGTATGAGTCGAGCTTCTCTTTCTTTGAGTGCTGATTAACCGTTAATTCCAATAGAACCCAACCATCATCGCTGACAGCAACAATATCAGGATGTTTTTCTTGACCATCGTGTCTTGATGAAAGATGCGGTTCTATACGATACCTATGGAATCCTGCCTCAAGAAACGGCCCAACAAAATCAGGACGATTATAACGGTGAAAAAGTTGGATAGTATTTCGCCACAGGACAATTCTATCTTTTAGATCAGGCAAACAATTCATCCCCATTAAAATAAATAGAGGTTTTACCTGCGTTATCCTCCCCCTGGATCGTTGCGATCCTCGGAGCTGCATTAACACACCCTTGATTGGGGATAGTCAGGTATGCATAATCCGGACCGACATCCATGAGAATGCGATCCCACGTATGAAGATCGAGACCCTTGAACCTGCGAAAGTCCGATTCACCTTCAACCTCTACGAGCCAGAGGTTCATGCGCCCCTTTCCCATAGATACCGTCTTTGAAAATGCGTCAAGGTCTATAGGTCGTGCAAAGTTGAGTTCAAAAGCGCCAAGAGTATTATTGCGGAGATTCGTGGCCTCTTGTATGGCATCTTCGTATCGATTCGCCATCTCGGAGACAAATAAGAAGACCTCATCCACATCTTCGGCTTTGTTGATAGTCACCTTTCCATTGCTGTACCATTCCGCAGATATTCGCACCGTTCCGTTCTCGATTTTTTGCCATCGAGAGCTATAGATCGCAAATTGCTCTTTGGCTCGGTTGAGGATATCATCAATACCCTGAAGGTGTTGATTGGCTCCATACCAGGCCTTCAAACTAAAATTTCCTGCATCTTCTTCGGGGGATAAGCCGTCTGAAAATTTTAATCCGAGCCCTTTTTGATGCCATCCTTCAACCTTTGCCAGATGAAGCATTTGATTCCTGGACAGCCAGCAGCGATCTAAACCGTGTACATCGGTGATCCATTTATTCAGGATGGTATCTGACTCACCAGCGCCTAATAAACTATAAAGAATCCAGACTCGTTCGCGTGTAGTATCCAAGAATAGAGAGCCCGGAGCACCACCGCCACGATTAGCATACCAGTGCTGAGCGTCCAGTACACCCCATTGTCCAACAGGACAAGTCACATCTGTTACGGGAAGATTACTCTCAATTAGGTATGCCTTCAGCTGGGTGGAATAGGTATCCCCAGAGCGGCTCAGAGACTGATCATTATCCTCGAGGCCTGCTTGAATTCGATCCTTGAGTTCGGCAAATGTCTTAACCTGAGGCATACAAACCCGTATCTGTAGGCGATTGGGCGATTATACTACAATACGACATTGTATTTTAATAGCTTTCTCTCTTACACTCGATAATTATTAAACGAATTTCAATACCGCATCATAAATTATGCTATCTCTTGGACACCGTTCCCAGATCAACCCTGTTGTGTCTTTCAGGTAGGTTCTTCATGATCAGCTTAGGAAACCATTCTGCATCGGTATTTTGATAAGAAATTCCATGGGAAATGGCCATTCCTCACGATCCAGGATAGACCGTATTGACCCTGTCGAAATAGTAGATACTAGAGCTAACATATCGGTAAAAACAATTGTCGTGACACTGACACGACGGTTCCATTAGCCCATACCCTTACCCTATACAGTATTCAAATAGATTCTACTTCTGTTGCGTACCCCTCGGCAGTATCTGATGTGCGGAGTCCCGGCATTGAACCTGTTTGTTAAGACCTGCAAATACAGAAATACTATGCTCCTAAACCAATCGAAGTCTTCTGATGAGAATTCTATCAGGGGTTGCAAGCATTCTATTAAGACCCTGTTAAGAACTCGGCGGCCATTGTTCTCCATGAAGAAGTCGAATTTCACGCAAAGCAAAATCCGGGAAAATTCCTTATTCTCCTTTTAAAGAGATACTCGCAGGCTCGACGCTTGCCCTCCATGGTCCGCCCATTCCATCGCTCGATCCCCGAAACATCTTTGGGAAAAATCACGTTGCAGGACATCGTCGATGCAGATGATCTGAGGCAAATATGGCCAGCGCAAACATGAAACCAAGGATCGCATGACCTGTTCTTCAGGATACACTTCCGCAACTGTATCCTGCTGGAGTGGTTGCTTTTACCAAAACCCTCCACGGACTTTGCCTTCCCTTGTGCACGCGCCTAGAGCACGGTGTCTGTCCGCCGATTCCGAACCGTTACCTGTCGGGTACCTCCCGCAATCACAGCCAACCAATCCGGTTCTATCCGAAGGTTACTCTCCCAGGAATCTACACGGCAGGTTTCATACCAGCATATGATGCAAATTGTGTGCGGAGATACGTTCGCGAACATATCCTGGATCCGCACGTATGTGCGGTCCATGCCGACGCCTGTGCTGCAGGGTTCGGACCGGAAAATACTCCTTTATCTTCTTTCCGCTGATCGCATAGCGAGCGGATCTTCAGCACCGAATTCCCGTGCGGGTCCTTCTCCATCGTACGGGCATCACCATGGTTCCGTATCGCCCATATCCCTCATTGGAACATTTTTGTTCCATATGGAACAAAATTTAGCCAATGAGATCGTGGACATCCTGCGGCAGACCGATCTCCCTCCCCTCCCCGGCGCGGAGATGCAGAAAGGGCTGTCGGGAGAAGCCCGGGGGTCCCCCGAATGCCAACCGGACCCCTGGACCCCTCTCGGGACGATCTCCTCAGAGGATTGCTCCGATGACCGGAGCGGGCAGAAGGGGATGAGGATCGGTCCTGGATAATGCGGACGATGCGGATTGCGGGGCAATCACGCCCCCCGTATAGTGTTTTTCCGGTTTTCCCCCTCACCAGCTTCTCGCCAGCATCGCGAGCCGCAGGGACAGCCGAACAGGGAGGGCGGCGTTGCCCATCTGGTTCTATCCCATGCCGATCCATTCCACACTGCATACTTCAGGTCCCCATCCATATACTCGTAGTAGGCGATGCGGGAATAGCCGCTGCTGTCGAGCTCCAGGGATGTATAGGAGACATTCCTCTCCCCACTCACGAACTCAATATCCCAGGCTGACCCGGTCCAGGCAGCGTACTGAAGTACGCTATACGTCCCATCGGAGTTGCTGATGCGGGGATTGTCGTCGCCGTCCATCGCCAGGGAGGTAAACACTCCGGCATCTCCCTCCGTATCCATGGTCTGGATGTCCCAAGTCAATGCGGACACCGGTCCGACACCGGCGCATACCAGCAGAAGGGCTGAAAAGGCGATGCCCGGTAAAAACCCGCTCGTTTTCATTCTGTAACAGTGTATCGACATTCTAATACCATGCCCCCGTTCGTCGTCTCCTCCCGATCCCGCACGGGGGTGACACCCTTCAGCAGGAGTGGGGAGGGGGATTTCTGCTCTACCACACGCTGAAACGAGAGGGTGTCGGATGGCATACCGGACGCTTTAACCCATACTATAGCAGATATCGAAAATTTTTGAGGAATATATAAATATCGTCATTTTTATCTAATGGGGATACAATTTTTTAGAACCTTATCGGTAGTTCTGGTCTAATTCTGCATTATTGAAATGTTTCGGGCGGAGATCCTCTCGACCGACCGATCGAAGGTTGACCCCTGCAGCACTGAGCACAAAAACACCCGAGGTTCGGTACCGAGCTCGGGGAGCACGTCTATCGGGTCTACTGACCGTCGCGCCGGGGATCCGGAGCCCTGAATCCAATCATATTGCCTGACTCTTCGCCCGTATCCTTCCCATCCCATCGCGGTCGGAGAGGACAGAGCCTTCTGGGCGGGCGCGGTTCGCCGAATCCACGACCTCTTCCACGACGCAGTGCATATTTTCGCGAGTTCATCGCCCACCCTCCGGATCGAAAGAGCTTCGTCAGGGTAGCGGGGTATGGTCGATGGGGGTCGGCGAGAAACGCGATGTCAGGAGAGATTCGGTATCTATTGTACGCCCGCAGCCTTGCTCCCTCACCTCCCTGGATGCTCTCGCGATGGCGTCGGCAATCTCCGAACCCATCTCCCGGATGATCTCGAAGCGTCTCTTCTTCGCAGGGGCGTATTTCGTGACGACCTCCGAGAATCGGATTTTCGAAGATCCTTTCGACCGCTTCAGGCGCTCATAGGCATGATATTAATCACGCAAACAACCCGTCCCCCCTCCATTTCGCCGATATCAACGGAAAATTTTCCTATATGCTCTTTCTATAGAGTCACCAAACAACCAGAGGAATATCCCCAGTATCATCACGACAATTACAATCTGAAAGAATGGATGCTGTTGTGCATACCAACCTCCAAAAGCTTTGAAGAATCCTCTTATTAAGAGAAGCAATATCTCGAATTTTCCCATAAAAAATCTTCACCCCAAAGATAATTTCTCCTTTATGTCCAACCAAAACTGTGCCTAGTAAACACTAAGATCGCTGAAAAATGTGAACTGCTCGTCATTGTACCCTCTCCCAATACTTATTGGGATATACCACGTACGTTTCGCCATCGTTCTTATAGAACGGCCCTCCAGGATGTTTTGCACTCCAATCTAAGTTCAACCAATACATTGGAGTCCCGTCTTTCTTGTATGAAGTATGATATGCAATACTGGTACACCGATATCGTTTGCATATGTAGTTAGCGGCTGATTGTACTTTATCCTTAGTTGAGCCAAGATACACCTCAGCATAAGCATGCCCAGCCGAATCGGTATTATAAGCTAATACAACTCGTGCCGAACCGCCTATTGCCATAACAACAGATGCTGTCACTATCGCGAAATCGTCGCAATCTCCCTTTAATCCTATATTGATTGTCCTGCTAGCTGGGGAATAATACAGACTCCCTTTGGGATCGTTAACGTATGTCCAGTCACGGTAGATCCTCTCCCACATGTCGCATATTTGAGCGATGTTATATTCTCCTCCATGTGACGGATCGATAAGAGTCAATGCGAAGTCACGAGTTGTAGGATTGGTGTAATCCATCGCTTCAGCAACTTGGGTTGCCCTACTTTGTATACTGGTATCTGGAGCAGCAGTCACCGTGGGAGCAGATGTAGTCACTTTCGGGGCAATTTGAGTATTCGATATAGATGCCCCAGAAGATGTAGAAGATATTTGCCCTTTCGGGGAAGAATCGACGAAGTCTATGGTAAAGGCATGATACACTACTGCTATAATACAAAGAATCAGTAAAACTTTACCAATCTTGGCAAAGAGATTGCCGCCTTCCTGATATTCTTCGATTTGATACTCTGTGTTTCGGTTTAATTCGTAATAGTCGTTTCCAATAAGGATATATTCCTTTCCTCCAACAAATATATGCTCGGCATTTTCTATCTCATATATTGTTCCGTCTATTACAATCCGCTCAGTGCCTTGGACAATGAACCTGTATTCATCGTCTCCCATTTTATCAAGTGAGATAATCTCATATTATACCATAAAAGCATTTTTAATTTTGTTATATGGTATAATATATTATATATAATAGTTACGAAAATTGTGCTAAAATTGTCCTTAAACCAGGTGATCTTTATTCTGTTGCTTCTATAATTCTTTTTCCCCCAATTATCCCTTTTCTTCAACTATTCTCATTAATTTCGGTAGTGTCCCGATAATTCTGTAAAATTGAAATTGCCCTGTATCCAACACCAATT
>JASEFH010000026.1 GCA_030019205.1 Methanomicrobiales archaeon | reverse complement strand
TCGCGCGTCATGGGCCTCGGTGCGGTCCAGCGGCAGAGCCTCATCACGCTCGCATCCACGATCGCCCTGACGATCATCGGGTTTGTCGCCACCTTCTACTTCGCCCACGTGCTCGGTCCCTCCATCCTCGGTGCCTACTTCCTCTTCCTCGCCTACCTGGGCATCTTCGACCTGATCGGGGACGGCGGGTTCGGCGGCGCCGCGGTCAAACGGATATCGGAGGGGAAGGACCAGTCGGCGTTCTTCACGGCATACGTGTTCCTGCGGGTCCTGCTGATCGCGGGATCGGTGCTGCTGCTTCTCGCTCTGCAGGATCGATTCGTGGACCTGCAGGAGTCGGGGATGTTCTTCTGGCTCATTGCGGCGTTAATCGTCGGCATCTTCTCGTCCAGCATCGGGAGGGGGATCTATGGGACGGGCAAGGTGGGCGTGTACCAGGTCAGCAACCTGCTGGGCAACGTCATCAAGGTTCTGGTGCAGATCCTGGCCGTCTTCCTGGGATACGGCCTTGCAGGTCTCGCCGGGGGATTCATTGCCGGTGTCATCGTCGGAGGTGCGATCAATTTCAGGTTTCTGGATCTCCGCCTGGCGCGGTTCGACCTTGGCCACCTGAAGAGCCTCTTCTCCTTCTCCTTCTGGTCGTTCCTGGCGGCGAGCGGGACTTTGGTCTACACGTATTCGGATACGATCCTGATCGGCTATTTTCTGGGCAATGCCGATGTTGGCATCTACCGCACCGCATTCCAGCTCACGTCGATCGCCACCTTCACCACCATCGCCCTGCAGACCGTGCTGTTCCCGAAGATCAGCGGATGGGGTACGGATGGGAATCTGCGCATCGTGGAGACGGCGATGGCCCGCTCCTTCTCCTACGCCCTCATCCTGGCGATCCCCGTCGCCGTGGGCGGGTGGCTGCTCGGGGACAGACTGCTCTTCTACCTCTACGGAGAGCCGTTCGTGACGGGGGCGCCGGCCCTCGCCGTCCTCCTGGCCGTCCAGATCGTGAACGTCTTCATGTACCTCCTGACGAGCAGCATCAGCGCCCTCGATCAGCCGCGGGAGTCGTTCAAGGTGACCGCCGCCGCGGCCACGGCCAACATCCTGATCAATATCGCCCTGATCCCGCTGGTGGGCATCGTGGGGGCGGCGATCGCGACGCTCGCCACCATGCTGCTCAACGCCGCGCTTGCCTACCGCGTGCTCTCGCGGCTCATCCGCGTGAGGCTGGAGAGGAGGCCTGTCCTGAATATCTGCATCGCGGCGCTGGTCATGGCGGCAGCCGTCGGCATCCTGCGGTTCATCGTTCCCCCGGACAGCGTGGTCACACTCTTCCTGACGGTCCTTCTGGGAGGGGTGGTGTATACCCTGGTGCTGCTGCGGCTGGACCGGGCGTTTCTTGAGGACTTCCGGGAGATCGTCGTGCAGCTGGGGATCCCCTGGCCCTGGTGGCTGGACCGTTGACACCGATCCGGGTCGAGGACGGCAGGGAGCCTCCCGATGCAGGCGGTGAGAGCGCACGCTCTCCCCTGCGGGAGCTGCCCGCCGCGAGGCAAACCTGTTCCCGCCGATCGGGAAAGGTATATCAGGCCCACGCGCCAGAACAGAACCCATTCCGGTGATTTCCTCCAGCCGGGTGGGGGAATTCCCCGAGGCGTGCAGAGGCTCTCGATGAAGGTGCTCATGATCGGGGACTACGAGCCCCAGATCGGCGGGCCGGCGCATGTCGTGCGGCATCTGGCCAGGTGCCTCTCCCGCGAGCATGCCGTATCCGTGATCCACATGGAGTCGCCGCCGTATGCGGCGGGCCCCGGCCACCGCTCGGACGGCCCCGTTCAGGTGTGGCAGGAGAGGCTCTGGGTGCCGGGTCGCCTGGTGCTGCTGCAGGGCATCCTGCAGAAGGTGAAGAGAGCGCTGCTGTTGCGGGATGGTCTGGACCTCTACCACGCGCACGGCCCCTTCAACGCCTTAATCGGCCTGCTGGACCGAAAAAGACCCCTCGTGCTGACATGTCATGGGTATCTCACGCTCGAGTCGGTCGCGAACGGGGAGATCCGCCCCGGTTCGATCCGCTTCCACATCTACCGCTGGGTGGAGAGGTGGGCCGTGCAGCGTGCGGATGCGGTCATCGCCGTCGGAAGCCGCCTGAGAGACTGGGTGGTCCGTGAACTGGGCGCCGACCCGGAAAAAGTGTTCTTCGTTCCGAACGGGGTGGACACGAAACGGTTTGCCGCTTTCGATGCGAGAGGGGAGAGGGAGAGGTTCGGGATCTCCCGGAACGATTTTGTGGTGGTCTTTGTAAAATCGTTCACCGAGCAGAGCGGGATCCGCTACCTCCTGACGGCGATCCGGGAGGCGCATGCAAGAAGACCCTCCATCCGCCTGATCGCCATCGGCGGGGGACCACTCGGGGAGGAGCTGCGGGAGACGATCTCCCGGGAGGGCATGGAGGGATTCGTATCCCTGACAGACAGGATCCCCCACGGCGAGATTCCGCGGTACCTGAATATGGCCGACTGCTGCGTCGCCCCCTCGATCCCCGTGGGCGGCGCGGAGGAGGTCTTTCCCTTGGGGGTGCTCGAGGCGATGGCCTGCGGCAAACCCGTCGTCGCGACCGCCATCGGCGGCTTGAAAGAGATCCTGGAAGGCGGCGATGGCATCGGGCTGCTGGTGCCCCCGATGGACGCGGGAGCGCTGGCGGACGCAATCGTCGATCTGGCCGACCACGTTCCCCGGGCGAAGGCGCTGGGGGAGAACGCGAGGAGGCACGTCGAAGCCACCTATACATGGGAGAGGGTCTCGGCGGAGACGCTGCATGTCTACGAGTACGCCCTCGCGTCCCGCCGTGAGAGATCCGAAGCATAGCAGGCAGCGGAGCACGGCGGTATCGCAGCTACCGCCTCCTTCGTGATCGCACCGAACACGACCCCCGTCGCGCCTGCTGCGATCGCTCTGTTCGGGAGCTGGCAGGAGAAGCCCCGTTCCCGGGGGCCGCTCTCCGATGGCGAACCGAAGGCCGTCCTGCGGAACGATGCAATAGGGGACTGCCTCGATCCGCGCTCGAATGCCGGGCCATCGCTTCCCTCCCGCGCGAACCGAAACAGGAGCGCCCGCCAATCCCGTTTGCTCCGGTCGGCGAGCGGGCGGCATCGAGTTGCCCGGCAGCTGCCGGATCGTACCGCCCACCGTGGCGGAAAGCAGAACGCCCCGAAGAGAATGGCAATCCCGCGAGGACGCGATCCGGCAACGGCGCTATAAATCAAACCATCTCCGCCGTTCGATTCGCCGGGACGGCTCGTGGAGAAGATCGGCGGCGCTTCGTGCGGGCAATTCAGTCGCCGAAAGTGCTGCGGATGATCTCCACGATTCTCGCGCTGGCGTCCCCTCTTCCGAATAGTTCTGTATGGGAACCTTCATCGGGCTGGAAGCCTTCGGCCAGGGAGATGATGGCATCCCTGTCCGCTCCCGCCAGCACGTTCCACCCCTCTTCGAGTGTCTCGCTCCACTCCGTCGAGTCCCGGAGCGTGATGCAGGGCACTTTGAAGATGTACGCCTCTTTCTGCACGCCGCCGGAGTCGGTCAGGATCATCTTCGCATTTCTCTCCAGACAGATCATGTCGAAGAAACCTGCGGGAGGCAGGACGGTGATGCAGGCGTTCAGGCGATCCCAGAGGCCGTACTCTTTCAGCCTCCTCTCCGTCCTCGGGTGGCACAGAAAGACGACATCGCCGATCTCGCAGAACGCAGCCACGATATTGTTCAGGTTTTCGATATTGTCGGTATTCTCTGCGCGGTGGACGGTTGCCAGGTAGTAGCCGCGGGCTGCGAGATGCTGCTCCTCGAGAATCCTGGATTTTCCGATCGCCAGATGGACCGATCCCCGCAGAACGTCGACCATCACGTCCCCCGTCAGGTGAACACCCTCCGTGATCCCCTCTCTCGCCAGGTGCCGCACGGCGGTCTCCGTGGGGCAGAAGAGGAGATCCGAACAGTGATCCACGAGGATGCGGTTGATCTCTTCGGGCATGCGGCGATCAAAAGAACGCAGCCCGGACTCGACGTGGGCAAGCGGGATGCGGAGCTTCGCGGCGGCGAGGGCACCGGACAGGGTGGTGTTCGTATCGCCGAAGACGAGGACCAGATCCGGAGGCGCCGAGATGAGCGTCTCCTCGATCCTCTTCAGCATCTCTCCCGTCTGGTAGCCGTGCGTTCCGGACCCCACATGTAGGTGGTAATCGGGCTCCGGGATGCCGAGCTCGCTGAAGAAGATCCTGTCCAGGGCATAGTCGTAATGCTGGCCGGTGTGGATGATGATCTCCTCGCAATGCCGCCGCAGTTCCTTCGAGAGCGGCGCCAGTTTGACGAAGTTGGGCCGCGCCCCGACGATGGATGCGACTCTCATGGCTTCACACCGATCCGGACCGCGCCGAGACGAATTCGGGTCCGGATCCCGGCTGCACGCCGACGAACTGGACCGCATTGGCAGGTGACGGGTTCCACAGATCCCATGCAAACCGTACCCGCTGCCGGAGATCGATCGACTGCCTGAATGAGGTCATCGGAGGGGGCGCATTCCCGAGCCGATCGCGGTTCATCCCTCGATGCTCTTGATGTGCTCCTCGGTCTTCTTCGCCAGGTCCTCCTCCCCCTGGAGATTCGCCACGTCGCGGATCGCCTCCAGGACGTGGACGGAGTCCTCCAGAAACGAGAGGATGTCGGCGGGGTAGATATCGATCCCGTACTCCTCGAGCAGGTGCGCAGAGATCTCGCGGTGGTCCATGCCGCCCTCGCGGAGTTCGATGATCAGCATCGCGAACCGCCTCTCGGGGCATCCGCAGAGCGGGGCGTCGCGGCAGTCGCAGGTCAGGAACTCCCGGACGAAGGCCAGGAGCTGGTCGTGCAGACTGTCCTCCAGGTTCCGGAAGTTGAGCGTGCTGATCGCCTCCAGGAACGCACCGTGGAACATGAACTCCGGCAGCCGCACGCCGGAGATCCGCTCCACCTTCCTCGACGCGCGGAACCGGGCTTTGTCCGCGATCACGTGACTTCTCCGGGCTCCTCGTCGAAGTTCTTCAGGCTCTTCATCTCGTCGCGCATCGTCTCGATCTCGATCAGCCACTCGTCAAATAAGGTGGAGTCCTTCATATCGTCTTTTAAGTATTTCTCGCAGCAGGAGGCCCCGTCGATGACGCTGGCGCCGATATCGGCGGCGAGCGCCAGCGCCCCCTCCAGATCCGTATCGGCGAGGGCCCGACCCTCCTTCACGTGAGTCTTGATCGCGCTCTTGTCGAAGCCGCCTTCCAGGTACTTGCGGCAGGAGGCAAAGAGCACCAGGAGGGAGAGCTGGAGAGACTCGACGATCTCGCCGATCCGGTCCTCGGGCAGATCCGACATCACGATCGCCTCCACCTGCCCGAGCTTCTCCAGCGCCTCCTCCCTGGTGAACCGCCCGTTCTGGTAGAGCCGCACGATCTTCAGGGTCGAGATGGTGATATCCTCGGTGAAGTTGTAAAGCGCCTGGTAGCCCTCCGGCATCTCATCGCCCTCGGGCTCGAAGTTCATCCCTCTCAACGTGTTGATCCAGTTATTCCAGCGCTCCTGGCTATAGAAGATATAGAACAACTTCTGCGGCTGCTCCTCTTCCTTGCTGCGTTTCTTTGCCATTTCAGTACCACATCAGTATGGCATAAAATATGAACCTTCTCTATTCAAATCCCGGAGACGGGAAAAATCAGGCAATCAGCCCGTTTATGGCGATTCGGCGTGCCCCCGGTGTCGGGGGAGGATCGGGTGCGCCGCACGATATGTATATCAGCCCGAAAGCATAAACTGCGACCGCGACCACCGGAACACCGAAAGGAGTGGGGCCGATGCGCATGAAAGAGAGCCGGGGAGGTGGACCATGCCGGATCTGACGGTGAACGTCATCATCCTCCTCCTGCTCATCCTCGGAAACGGCCTCTTCTCCCTGGCCGAGTTCGCCGTTGTCTCGGCCCGGCGGGCGCGGCTCCAGCAGATGGCCGACGGCGGGGACGAGAACGCCCGGGCGGCGCTCGAGCTCTTGAGATCCCCCAACCGATTCCTCTCCACGATCCAGATCGGGATCACCCTGATTGGCATCCTCGCCGGCGCCTTCGGAGGCGCCACCGTCGCCGCCCAGCTGGATGCCGTCCTCTCGACGATACCCGCCATCGCCCCTTACAGCGCCTCCCTCTCCCTCGGCATCGTCGTCGTTACGATCACATACCTGACCCTGGTGCTGGGGGAGATCGTCCCCAAGAGGCTCGCACTGCAGAATCCCGAACGTCTCGCCGGTCTCGTGGCAAATCCGATGCGGGCGGTCTCCCTGATCGCCGCCCCCTTCGTGTACGTCCTGTCCGTATCGACGGATGCGGTTCTCCGCCTGTTCGGCGTGCGGGGGCCTCCGCAGCCGACGGTCACCGAGGAGGAGATCCGGATCCTGATCGAGCAGGGGATCGAGGCCGGTACGTTCGAGGAGACCGAGAGGGACATGGTGGAGCACGTGTTCGAGCTCGGGGACCGACGGGTGAACGCCCTGATGACGCCCCGCACCGAGATCGTCTGGATGGACGTCAACGACACCCCCGAGAAGATCCGCGACAAGATCGTGGAGAGCGGCCACTCGCGGTATCCGGTCGCCGAAGGTTCGCTGGACGAGACGCTGGGCATGGTGCGGGTGCAGGACATCGTCGCGCAGCTCCTGTCGGGATCGCCGACGGATCTGCGGGCATCGCTCCGCCGCATTCTCTTCGTCCCGGAGAGCATTCGTGTGTTCAAGGCGCTCGAGATCTTCCAGCAGTCGGGAATCCACTTCGCCCTCGTCATCGACGAGTACGGGAGCGTGCAGGGGCTGATCACGCTGGAGGACATCCTGGAGGAGGTGGTGGGCGAGATACCCTCCGTCGAGGAGCTGGCCGAACCCATGGCGATCCAGCGCGAGGACGGCTCCTGGCTCCTCGACGGGATGCTCCCGGTAGACGAGTTCAAGGAGATCTTCGGAATGGATACGCTGCCCGCCGAGGATACCTACCAGACCCTGGCAGGTTTCGTGCTGCTCCAGACGGGGCATATCCCGACCATCGGCACGCGGTTCGAGTGGGGCGGGCTGCGGTTCGAGGTGGTGGACATGGACAGGAACCGCATCGACAAGATGCTGGTGACGCCGCTGCCGCCGCCCGCCGCCGCCACGGCCGGGGGCTGATACAGGGCAGGATCGATCGAAGCCACCTGGCGCACGCACTTTTTAGGGATATGTCCGAACCATGGGGGCGACCTGGGCAGCTCGTTCTGATCAGGCCGACCAAGACACTCGACTGGCGATGCTCCCATCGAGGCCTTGTCGCTCCTGTGGGAGAGATGGGTGTACCCCTTGTATCCTCATACGAATGGACGTTCATGCGGGGATGCGGTGAGAAGACGCCGTTCTCGTGCTCCCTGACCCGACCTATCGCACTGTAGGGGGGAGGGGAGTGCGCTCCCCCTCCCCCAACTGCCCCCACCCCCGCGGTACGATTGGGCTTTGTTCCTGAATCCCTGAAGATAATGCATCCCGCAGAGGTGGACTAACGTCCCCCGTTGCCCCATAAAAAAGCACTATTAAGGAGAAGGCCGACTGTTGTACTGCAGAGCATGCCGATAACGAGAGAGGTGCATCTGTCGTGGACGTCGTGATCGTCCGTTACGGCGAGGTCTTCTTAAAAAGCGAACCGGTCCGCCGCCGATTCCTGCATCGCCTGGTGCAGAACATCCGGAGGACGCTGGATGCCGGGTCCCTCGACTACCGGATCCAGGAGCACCGCGGGCGGATCCTCGTCTTCGGCCCGGATCCCGAGAGGATAGCGCAGTCCGTCAGCCGCATCTTCGGCGTGGTGGACGTGAGCATCGGCACCGCCACGACGAACGCGGTCTCCGATCTGGCGGAGGCCGCCCTCTCCCGCGCGAAGGAGCGGCTCGCGCCCGGGATGTCGTTTGCGGTGCGGGCGCGGCGGGAGCGCGTGCAGGGGTTCACGAGCCAGGAACTGGGCGCGGCGGTCGGTGCAGCCATCATGGCGGCGATTCCGGGGATATCGGTCGATCTCGGCTGCCCGGACTACGAGATCTTCGTGGAGGCCCGGGGGTTCGGCGGGCTGGTGTACGACCGCCGCATTCCGGCGCCCGGCGGACTCCCCTGGGGCACCCAGGGTCGGGTGCTGGCCCTCGTCAGCGGGGGGCTGGACTCCCCCGTTGCCTCCTGGCTGATGATGCGCCGCGGCTGCGAGGTGGTGCACGTCTACATGGACGGGGGGCGATGGGTGGGTCGCGACCGCAGCGCCGTCGTCGCCGACCATCACCGCACGCTCTCCACCTGGTGCCGGGGGTATCCCCTTGACCTTCTCGTCGTGGACGCGGAGCCCTTCTACGACCGCATGGCCGAGGCCGTCGAGCCGAGGCTCCGCTGCGTTGTCTGCAAGCGGTTCATGCTGATGACGGCGAGCCGCCTCGCCGCCGGGACGGACGTCCGCGCCCTGGTGACCGGTGACAGCCTCGGGCAGGTAGCCTCGCAGACCCTGGAGAACATGGCGCTCATCAGTTCGGCAGCGTCTCTCCCCCTGCTCCGCCCGCTGATCGCCTACGACAAAAGCGAGATCGTGGACCTGGCGCGGAAGATCGGGACCTTCGAGCAGACGAAGGGGGAGCTCTGCTGCAGGGCGGTCCCCCGCTACCCGGCGACGGCGGCGCGGGAGGTCCCCGTGAAGCAGGCCGAAGAGCGGATCGGCATCTCCGCCCTCGCCGATGCGGCTGCACGGGAAGCCCGCAAGATCCGGGCCCTGAACGGGGAGATCGAGGAGATCAGGTGACGGATAGCCCGTTCTCCAGTGCGATCTCCCGGAAGGCGTCGGCCACGTGCCGCGCCTGCTGCTCGGTGATCCCGTAGGTGTTGAACTTCCAGACCCTGGTCGCCCCGGGGATGATGCCGGCGATCCCCCGCTCCTTGAGCGCGCTCGTGAGGAAGAAACCCCGCTTCCTGTGTGTTCTGGCCACCCGGTCGAAGGACCGGGTCGTGTTCACCCGCGTCAGGGTATGTCTGCGGGGATACTCGCTCACAATCTCGGTGCCCTCGATGGACCGCAGGGCGTCCACCACGATCTGGCTGTTCCGCAGCTGGGCGTCCCACTGGCGCACCCGCTCCCGCACCTCGGGGAACGAGGCCATCATGGCGACCAGAGTGACCCCCATGAGGGTGCACCCCATCATCTCCACCTCCTTGATCCCGAACGTCCGTTCGGTCACGTCCCCCCGGACCGCCGTGGTGCGGAAGAGCTCGCCCGCGTACTCCTCGCGGACGGCCAGCACACCTGAAGGGGCCGGCGCCGCCATGCTCTTGTGCCCGGAGCCCACGACGAAGTCCACCCCGAGGTCCTTCCCGTCCACGGGCAGGACGCCGACGGTGTAGGCGCCGTTGTAGAGCACCTTGATGTCGTACTGATGGGCGACCCGGGCGATCGCCTTCACCTCGTGCTCGTTCCCGAACTGGTAGTCGAAGTGGTCGACGAAGAGCAGCGCGGGAGGACGACCGTGCTGCTGCATCACCTCCTCGATCTTCTCGGCCGCGGCTTCGGCGGTGATGATGTTTCCTCTGCTCTTCGGGATCTCCAGCGGGATTGCCCGCGCCGCCTCCACCGCCAGGAATTCGGTGTAGTGGGAGAGCGCCGTGAGCAGCACCACGTCCCCCTCCCGCGCGAAGGTGTGGGCAACCGCATGGAATCCCCGCCGGGCGCCCGCCACGAGACGCACCTGGTCCATGTTCAGCCAGCGGGCGAGATCCTGGTGGAACGTCTTCACGGGGGGCTTCTCGATGAAGTCCAGGCGGAACGGCTTCCTGCAGAAGTCGCAGACGGAGTAGCCGTCCCCGTAGGCGATCACCGCCTTCATCGCCTCCGGTGTGAGCCGTCCCGCGGCCTGGATGGGGTCGAGGTTGATATAGAGTTCGTCCAGCTCCCGCACCTCGATCGCATCCCCGCACATCATGGCAGGAGATCCTCCTCGAGCCGCTCCAGCTGCCCGCGTACCTGCGCGATGAGCGCTCTCGCCTCCTGCTGCTGCTGCGGGTCGAGCCTGTGATCCGGTGCGGTCTTCCGCAGCATCGCCCGCAGATCCGTCAGGGCGAACAGGGCAAGAAAAACTGCATCGACAGCCCTTTTGGTCACCAAATCACCATACTAATATCGATCTTGGTATATAGATAGTGGTGATCTCCGCGATTCAGCTTCGCGCCGCATACTGCACGCTTCAAATAGTGCTTTTCCGCTGGAGGTAGTATATGCAGTTTGTCCACATCGCAGACACCCATCTGGGTTTATCCGCGTTCAACCGTCTGGATCCCGATACAGGGATGAACCTGCGGGAGACGCTCGTCTACGATAACTTCCTGGCGAGCGTGGACAGACTGATCGCGCTGAAGCCCGGCGCGGTGGTGCACGCGGGGGATCTCTTCCACCAGGTGAAGCCCAAGACCCGCGCATACACCGTCGTGCTCGAGGCGCTGAACCGCCTCCACGAGAGCGGCATACCCCTGGTCGCGATCGCGGGCAACCACAGCATGGTCAAGACGCGGCACACCACCTCCCCGTTCGAGGTGCTCGAGTATCATGCCGCCGACATCCACGCCGCCTACCGTTACGCCTACCGCCGCGTGGAGATCGACGACGTCTGCTTCCACCTGATCCCCAACATGCTGCAGGCAGAGGACTACCGCCGCGCATTCGATGCGATCGAACTCTCGGGCAGTTCCGCCAACGTGCTCGTCGTGCACGGTCTGGCGAGCATCCTCTCCGACAGGCGACTCCACTCCGTTGCGGAGCACGAGATCGACTCGACGATGCTCTCCGATCGCTTCGACTACATCGCCCTCGGGCACTTCCACGGGCAGGTCCAGGTCGCCGACAACGCCTGGTACAGCGGGTCCCTGGAGTACTGCAACTACGGCGAGATCGGCGATCGGAAGGGGGGGCTGCTCGTCGATCCCGCGTCCCGCCGTGTGAAGCACCTGCCCCTCCCGCACACCCCCATGACGGATCTCGGGACGATCGTCTGCGACGGGCGATCCGTCGTCGAGATCGGCCGCGAGATCGCGGGTCGCGTCAAGCGCCTGGAGGGGGGCAGCGTGATGTGCCAGATCACGCTCGACCGGATCTCGCGCGGGGCGCTCCGCGAGATCGATCCGCAGGTTCTCCAGGAGGCGCGGGCGAGGGTCCTGGACCTCCGCCTGCGGGCGATTCTCCCCGAGGAGTCCGCTTCCCGGTTCGAGAGGCAGGATCTGGTCGGGATCGATTACCTCCAGGAGTTCGAGAAGTTCGTCCGAACACGACCGCTCCCCCCCGCTCAGAGGGACTACGTGCTCCGGAAAGGGCGGGATGTCCTGGAGCGGGCGATGGCCCGGACGCGGGAGGAGGAGCATGCTGCTCCATAGCCTGCACCTGCAGAACTTCAAGCGCTTCGCCGAGGAGCGGGTCGTGTTCCGCGACGGGATCACCGGTATCGTCGGCAACAACGGGGCGGGGAAGAGCAGCCTCGTGGAGGCGATCCTCTTTGCGCTCTACGGCGTGCAGTCGAGCGGCGTCGACCCCGACCACATCGTCAGCGCCGCCGCCGGGGACGGGGCACGGGCAACCGTCCGCCTCGACTTCGGCGCGGGCGGGGCGGACTACACGGTCGTCCGGTACTTCCGCAGGAGCGGGTCGTCCACCCAGCACGAGGCCCGCCTCTTTGCCGGCAGCCGCCAGATCGCGGAGGGGGTGACCGACGTCCAGCACGCCATCCGGCGGATCGTCGGGATGGGGCCGACCGACTTCAGGAATACCATCTACGCAGGGCAGAAGGATCTCCTCTCGCTCCTGGAGAGCCGCTCCGGCGAACGTCGGCGCTGGTTCATGCAGGCGCTACGCATCGACGCGATCCGGGACGCTGCAGACGAGGATCTGAAGGCTCTTCTGGACGAGCAGAAGGAGCGCCATACCGAACTCTCGGGGAGGCTCAAGGAGCTGGATGCGGAGAGTCTGCAGCAGGAGCTTGCAGCGGCTCGCCGGCAGGAGGCCGCCCTCCGGGAGCGGCTGAAGGGCATGGATGAACGGCAGACGGCGGTCGCCGCAGCGATACGGGAGCGGGAGTCGAAGGTCGATGCGCTGCGCGGGAAGGAGCGGGAGCATATCTCCCTCCAGCAGGGGATCATCGCACGGAGGGAGGCACTCCAGCGTGTGGCGGACGAGTGCGAACGGCTGGAGGCGGAGATTAGCGCACGGAGGATGCTGGAGGGCGAGTACCGCAGCCTCGCCGCGCAGGAGAACCGCTACCGCGAGCTGGTGCGGGAAGTGGAGCGCGAGGAGGAGAGGAAGGCGCTTCACGACCGCCTCCAGGGGGAGCGGAGGCAGCACCGCGATCGGCTGGAGATCGCACGGCAGCGTATCCAGGCGCTCGAAGCCCTGCTCGAACGCTGCGCACGGGATGCGTGCCGTCTGCAGGAGCTGCAGGAGCCGCTGGCGCGGCTGGAAGAGCTGCGGGGGCGGCTCGAGGAGCTCAGGACAAAAGAGTCGGAGTACACCCGCCTGCGGGGGGAGTGCGGGCGGGTGAGGGAGCGGCTCCGGGGAATCGAGGAGCGGATGCAGAGGATCTCCGCCGAGCTGGCATCCCTCCGCGAACGCGGAGCGGAGCTGGATCGCCGGGAGCGTGAGATCGCTCGCCTCGACGGACTCCTGCAGGAGGAGTCGATCCTGGCGGCGGCCAAGATCCCGGCGGAGCAGGCGGCGTTCTGGGAGAGTCAGCGGGATGCGGCCGAACGGCACCTCTCGCGCATGGAGGAGGAACTCCACCGCCTCGCGGCGAGGCTCACGGAACTCGACGGGATCGACGGGCGGATCGCAGCGACAGAGGAGGCGCGGGATGCGGCGGCTCACCGCAGGAGCAGCGCTGCCACCCGGTATTCGGGTGCCGTCGAGGAGCGGGAGGCTCTCGAGCAGCGTCTCCGCGAGATCGAGCATGCGGGAGCGGACGGCGCCTGCCCGACATGCCACCGCCCGCTCCGGGATCACTTCGGCCGCCTGGTGGACGAGCTCCGCCAGGAGGTCCGGGAGGCGCAGCAGCGGATCGGAGCGCTCGATGCGGAGTACCGCGAGGCCGCCGCCGACCTGGAGCGGGCGACCGCGGATCTGCGGCACCTCGCGGAGAGGCGAAATGCGCTGCAGGGTCTGCGGGAGCGGGCGGCTGCCTGCGAATCGGAGAGGCGGTCGCTCCAGGAGCAGCGGCAGAGGGCCGAGGAGGGGAGAGCACGGGCTCTCGACGCCCTCCGCGAGCTGGGATTGGAGTCCTACGATCCCGGGCGTCACGATGCCCTGCAGAGCGAGATCGTCGTCCTCAGGAGACGCAAGGAGGAGGCGGATACGCTGCGGGGCGAGTGCCTTCGGATGGAGCCGCTCGGGGAGGAACTCGCTGCGCTCGGGCTCGAGGGGGAGGGCTGCATCGCCGAGGAGGAACTCATCTCCGCCCGGATCCGCGAGCTGGGATTCCAGCCGCAGGAGAGACGCGATGTCGAGGAAGAGATCGCGGCCCTGATGCAGCCATGGCAGGAGCATCTGCAGATTCGGGAGCGTCTGAAGAACGGGGATGCCGCGAGGGCCGAACTCGACGAGCTCCGGGAGGCGGCCCGGGAGGCGGAGGCGAACCTTGCGGCAGCGGAGAGAGAGCTCCAGACCCTCGCATTCGATCCCGCCGGGTACGCAGCCCTCCTCGCGGAGTACAGGAGGGCGGTGGACTCCCACCGCCGCTTCGCGGAGCTGGCGGTGCGGATGGACGAGATCCCCGACCTCGAGAAGAGTCTCTCGGAGAGGAAGGCGTACCGGCAGCAGGTCGAGAGCGAGGTCGCCTGGGCGGAGCGATCCCTGGCGAGACTCGGATTCGATCCCGCACGCCTCGCCGCAGCGGAGGACTCCCTTCGCCAATGCACCGAACGGGCGCAGTGGCTGGCCGCGGAGAGGACCCGAACAGAAGGGGACCTGCGGCACCTTGAGGGAGAGATCTCCCGGATCTCCCTCGCCCTGGAGCGGAGTGCAGAGTATGCCGCGGAATGCGACGCGATCCGGGAGGAGATGGAGCGCCTCCGCCTGACACGGAAGTGCCTCGGTGACTTCGTCACCCACCTCCTGTCGGCCGTCCGTGGGCGGATCGAAGGCGAAGCGGGGCGCATCCTGGCGCAGATCACCGACGGTCGCTACGAATCGGTCATCCTCGACGAGAAGTTCAACCTGCTCGTCCACGATATGGGGGACGATTACCCCGTCAACCGATTCAGCGGGGGCGAGCAGGACGATATCGCCATCGCGCTCCGCATCGCGCTCAGCCGCTACCTCGCCGAGGTGCACCAGGTCCATGACAGCACCTTCCTCATCTTCGACGAGATCTTCGGCAGCCAGGACGAGGGGCGGAGGAGCAACCTCATCCAGGCGCTCCGCTCCCAGGAGGCCAACTTCCCCCAGATCCTGATCATCTCCCATGTCTCCGAGGTCCAGGGGGAGTTCTCCAACACGCTCCTCGTCGAGATGGGGGAGGATCAGACCAGCCGCGTGCAGGAGATCTCGCCATGAGGGAGGTGGACGCCTACGGGAAGGGGATCTACCGCATCCTCGAGCGAATCATCGCCTATTCGCCGAAGAATCTGGTCGACCTCTTCTCCGCGGAGAGCGGTCTCGGTCCGGCATCGTACGCCGCCTGCGGCACCGGGTTCGAGGGGAGCATCGCGGCTGTCGACGGGAGCAATGCGATCGTCCTGGACGCCGGCAGCTACGCCGTCGCCGCCGTGCGGGCGGGCGAGAGCACGTTCCGCGAGGGCACACGGCTCCACCGGGGGATCACCTCCCCCTGTCTTGCGGCCATCGGGCCGGAGCGGAAATGTGAGGAGTTCGTGAAGCTGTATCGGCGGTGCTTCCAGACGATCCCGGAGACGCCCCTCTACAGCGACGATCCCGTCCAGGCATCGGCGGTGCTGCGGGATACGCTCGAGTACTCCGTGGCGCGGCGCCTCGCCGACACCCTCGACGCAGGCGACCTGCTCCTCCTGGACGGGGCGCTCACCGCCAGCCACGCGAGCCACCAGCCCGTGATCCTGGACCTCCTCAAGCGCTGCAGGAGAAGGGGCGTGCTCTTGGCAGCGGTGACCAAACGCTCATCGGTGACCTGGGGAAACGGGTATCCCCTGGTGCCGGCAGCGGCCGGGCTCGCGGATCGATGCGGCATCGACCATCCGTGGTACGTCGGGATACCCGACAGCCTTCTCGAGGCCCCGCGGTTCAAGGAGTGGCAGCAGGGGGCCATTTTCGTCGCCCGCCTGCATCCGAGGGCGTGCAGGGCCTTCAAAGTCGAGCTGCCGCGCTACGCGCAGCCCGAGGCGATCGAGAGGACATTTGCCGCCCTCGCCCGCTACTCGGACGACGGGCGGATCGCGGGCTACCCCGTCCCGCTCATGGAGGCGCACCGTCTGGTGAAGATCGACCGGGATCTGGTGGAGCAGATGCGGCAGGATCTGATCGGGGCGATGAGCGGGGCAGGGATGCGGATCGAGGACTATCTGACCATGTTCGGGGATATTCACGATGAATTTGAACGCTATTGACGATGAGGACAGAACCAAGTTCCGGCTGATCGGAGACAGCGTGCTGAAGTACCGGTTCACCGTCCCCTACGACGGGCGGATCTTCGTGGGGGAGGTGCTGAAGATCACGGACACCGTGAAGCAGCTGACGTTCTTCGCCAAGGTGACCGACCTCCTGCACGAGAGCAACTTCCAGGACCGCAAGTGGGACACGAGACCCTATGCCGAACGCTTCTACCATTTGAGCGAGGATGTCTACCTCACGGTCGAGGCGGTGCCCCTGGGGTACGTCCAGGACTCCGGCACCTTCCGCAAGGCGAAGACGATCCCGACCAAGTTCTCCCGGGTCGAGAAGCCCAGTGCGGACGATTTCGGGTTCCTGCGGCGGGTGATGGGGGAGATCGAGGTGGGCGTGATGAAGTCAGGGCAGGATGTACTGAAGGAGGTGCGGGTGGCCCTGCACGCGAAGGTGATGCCGCAGCACATGGGCGTCTTCGCCACGACCGGCATGGGCAAGAGCAACTTCATGAAGGTCTTCTGCGCATCCTGCATGCAGGTCCGGCAGTTCGGGCTCCTGATCGTCGATCCCCACGGAGAGTACGTGGCCGGTGGCCGATCCTCGAGCGGCGAGCCCACCCGCGGGCTTCTTCACGTCTCCGCCGGGCGGGACGGGCTCTCCGTATTCACCATCCGCGACGATGCCTACCGCAGCAAGTATGCCCTGTCCCGCCTCTACCTGGAGCACGACGACTTCCGGGCCTCCGATCTCAACCTGCTCTTCGATCACTCGGATGCCCAGCGCGACGTCGTGGAGCTGCTCGATGATATGCGCGGCTCGGAGCTCATCCAGTTCTTCCTCTCGACCGAGTTCGACACCTTCGATGCGAGCGCCTACGATGGGCCCTTCCCTCACATCGCCAGGCTCCTGCGCAGCTCGCACCCGGGGACGCTCGCCGTGATCAAGCGGCACGTGAGCATCCTGGTGCGGGGCAATCCCTTCCTCCGCACCCGCGGATCGGCCATACCGGATATTCTCCGTGCGCTGGAGGAGAACCGGGTGGTGCTGATCGACATCCCCGGCATGGGCGAACGGAGCGAGCTCTTCGTCCTCTCGGTCATCACCCGCCAGATCATGCAGCGGCACCGTTCCGACTGGGGCGTGGCCGAGAAAACCCGCCCGAGGCAGGTGCTGATCACGCTCGAGGAGGCGCAGCGGGTGCTCGGCACGGGAGGGCGGAGCACCCAGATCTTCCGTGAGTGCGCCATGGAGGGGAGAAAATTCGGCGTCGGGCTCTGCGTGATCACCCAGCAGCCCCGCAACATCGATCCGAAGGTGCTCGCCCAGGTGAACACGTTCGTCATCATGGGGCTCGGGGATCGCGGTGACCGGGAGATCCTCTCCAGCAGCGCCAAGCAGGACCTCTCCCGCATGGACACCGAGATCCAGACACTCGAGCCCGGCGAGGCGGTGATCAGCAGTCTGGGGATTCCGTTCCCCGTGAGCACCCGCATCCACCTCTTCGAGGACTACCTGCAGGAACTCTCGCGGCTGCAGAAGCGGCCGATAGAGGAGGGTCTCGTGAGGGGGTTCGGGGAGTAACCTCGCAGCGTATCCCCCCCAGACGCCTGCAGCCCTCTGATCCCATCCCCCGCTTTCCTGCTGCCAACTCTCTCCCCCAACTGCCCTTCAACCCTGCCAGTTGCGTAACCGCGTAAGGGGAGAGCAAAATCCTGGAAATCTTGCCGCCCTCACTCAATAGCCTCCCGGGACAGCCCCTGTCGCAGCAGGAGCGGGAGATCTTCTGCATACGGAAGGAGGTCCCATCAGCCCGGGGAAAGGGGGTGGTGGAAGAGCGCTGTCAGGCGAGACGATACCTATCCGCGAGAACTGCGCCCCGCGGACAGTCACTTTTTCCTCTTCTCCGGGGCGCTCTTCTCGCGGTCGACCCTGGTGATGGCGACGGCGTTGACGACCGCGTCGCCCGTCACGATGTAGCGCTTCATCACCGAACCGAGGACCTCGACGACATCGCCCTTCTTCACATCCTCCTTGGGCGATGTGAACATCTTCACCGAGATCGCGCCGCTCCTGTCGGCGATCAGATACTGGGGTCGGTTCAGGAAGCGGAAGTAGACACGTTCGACGACGCCTTCGATGCGGATGGGATCCCCGAGCATGTTCAGGTTGATCGCCCGCACACGCACCTTTTTGGCCTCCTTCTCGTAGGCGGGGATCATGTCGGCGTATGTGCTCTGACTCATGTAGTTCAGGGCGATCGGAATCAGGATCATCCCGAAGAGAAGCGGAATGCCCCACTTGATGATGGTGAGGTCGCCCGTCGCAAAATAGGCGAAGATTAAAAGTATGGTGAAGAAGGCCACGACGGCCATGACGATGACCGAGACCTTCACCCGGATATTACCAATCTTCATCGGTATATCGTTAGCTCTGTATCTACTTCAGGGCAGCGATCTCCTTCCGGAACGCGACCCAGTAGAGCACACCGACGAAGAACATACCGCCGACAATATTGCCGAGAGTGACCACGATGACATTGTTCGTCCACAGGGTGACCCAGTTCAGGGCAGCGGCGTTCGGACTGCCGGCGAGCGCGTCGGTGAATATGCCTGCTGGAATGAAGTACATGTTAGCGATGGAGTGCTCGAACCCGGAGGCGACGAATGCGAAGATCGGGAACCAGATGCCGACGATCTTGCCGATGGCATCGTCCGCGCAGATACCGAGCAGGATGGCGAGGTTCACGAGCCAGTTGCAGGCAATCGCCTTCAGGAATGCAGACCACATGCCCGCAAGGCCGACGTAACTCACTTTCGCTAAAGCGATCGCTACGCCCCTGTTACCGAATGCGGTGAGCGTTGCCGCACCTGCGGCATTCCAGGTGCTGAACGGACCGTAGGCCATGATGTAGGCGAACCATACCGACCCGATGAAGTTGCCGATGTACACCCAGACCCAGAGGTTCAGCACGGATGCCCAGCTGATCCGGTGGATGAATGCCGCCATGGGCGCCAGCATCGCGTCGCCCGTGAAGAGCTCTGCGCCGGTCAGCACGGTGATGATCAGCCCCACCGGGAAGACCGCTCCCAGAACGAGCTGCGAGACGCCTGCGCTTGCCGTACCGAACCGCATCGCGACGTCGGTGGCCATGATGCCCGTGCTGCAGACCGTGGCGAGGGCACCGCCCATCGCAATGAATGCACCGGACAGGAAGCCACGAAGAACCATGTTCCAGGATGGCAACCCCGTCTTGTACTTGCCGGCATCGCCAGCCTTAGCAACGATTGCTACTGGTGGATGGAATACCATTTCTACACACCTCTCTTAACATCCTACCTATACCAGCAACTTATTAAACCTGTATAGGTCAATTGATCAGTTTTCCCCAAATTAGATAAATATCTTTCTCTTTGTACTGTCATTTTCGGAGATATTATCGTATGAGAGGGTGGAATATCCCTGCACGGGTGTAAAGGGCATCTCTCAAACCTGATTGAAAAGTCAACTATGCATCAACATTCCGGCTCCGGGAAATGTATGGGAGTAATACTGTGCGTACAGTGGATTTAAAGGTGATCCCAGCGCGCTTGTTTGGATTTCCATGGACGGATACGGCAGAGATGCGGTACTGAACTGCCCCGGACTCCTCGCAGCGAGATGCGGAGTCCTCGGAGTCGGATGACGGCATGCGGCGCCCGGAGATTCGATCCCGGGATAACCCTCACGGTACCTGGGGAAATGTCAAAAAAAAAGGTGATGCCCCGTCCGGGTCTCACTTGAAGATATCGAAGATCTGGTCGGATCCCGTGGCCGTCAGCCGCTCGCGTTCCGTTGGCTCCTCCACGAGGGCGAGCACGGGGAGCGTCATGTCGACGCCGGGGACGTAGCCGAACATCGACTCGAGATCGGTCTGGATGGCGTGCATGAAGCGGGAGTTCTCGATCTCCACGGGGCAGAGCTCCTCGCACTGCCCGCAGTTCACGCAGGAGTCGGAGATGTGCGCGAAACGGATCAGGTGGAACATGAAGTTCGGGGGGATCTCGCCGGGGGGGACCAGGTAGGGCTTCTTGGTGCTGCACTCGACGCAGTAGCAGACCGGACAGTTCTCGATGCAGGAGTAGCATCGGATGCAACGGGAGGTCTGGTCCATGATCAGCTGCAGCCGGTCTTTGCCCGTGCCCATCGACTTGAAGTACTTCTCGCGCCACTTGTCGCCGAGCTTGAGCATCGCGTTCTCGACTTTGCCGCGGATCTCGATGCCCTTCGCCGGCGCCGCCTCGGTCTTGATCGCGCCGCCCTGGGCCGCCGCGTTCATCAGGTTGGCGCCCTTCTCGCTCGTCACCTCGACAAAGGTGGCGTTCCCGGCCTTGTCGCCGATGACGCCCCAGTTGCCGCAGGCGAGGTCCGCCTGCCGCGGGACCTTCATCTTGCAGCGGCGGCAGTTGCTGCGGCGTCCGTAGCCCTCCTCCTCGAGCTCGTCCATCGAGATGCCCTTGTGCTGGCCGTCAGCCGTCTCGACGATGAACTGGCCCTTGTCGATCTCCTCCTTGACGACGGTATCGGGGTCGATGCCGAACTTCTCCTTGATCATCTTGCGGGCGACCGCCGGGCGGACGGATCCACCGCAGTTGACGCCGATCATGATCAGGTTGTCCAGGTTCAGCTGGTTCCTCTTGGCCATCTCGTAGGCGGCCATCACGTCGCAGCCCTTCAGGACGACGGCGATCTTCATGTTCGGATCGGCGCTCGTCACACAGCGGCGGAGCAGCTTGGGTACGAGCAGGGTACCCATGTGGAGGGAGCCCGCCGTGCTGATGACCTCCTTCGGGTCCGTGATCAGAACGGGCTGGGCATCGTAGAGATCGATACCCTTCCGCACCGCATAGACGGCATCGACCATGCCGCTCTCGAGGGCGAACTTGAGCAGCGCGGTGATGGTGCCGCCGGTCTCGCCGGCCTCGCGGATGGCGTCATCCGTCGACCAGGCGTATAGCATGTCGCCTTTCGTTACCATGGCTCAGGCCCCCTGGATCTTCTCGACCCGAACAGCACAGGCCTTGAACTCCGGGATCTTGGCGACCGGGTCGAGTACGTTGTTCGTCAGGACGTTCGCCGCACATTCGGCGTAGTGGAACGGCATGAACATCTCCCCTTTCTTGATGTCCTTTGTCACCTTCGCCGGTACATTCACGGAACCGCGGCGGGTGCTGGCCTTCACCACTTCGCCGTTCTTGATTCCCAGCTCTCTGGCGTCCTCCACGTTAATCTCGATCCAGCCGGTCGGGGCCTCCTTCTCGAGCGACGGGGAGCGGCGGGTCATCGTGCCCGTGTGCCACTGCCAGATGGTCCGTCCCGTGGTGAGGATATACGGGTAGTCCTTATCCGGCACCTCGGCCGGGGGCTTCCACTCGATCGGGGTGAAGACGCCGAGACCATCGGGGTGCGCGAACTTCTGGGTGTGCAGGATCGGCGTTCCCGGGTGGTCTGCCGACGGGCAGGGCCAGTGGAGCGCCTCGGGCCTCTCGAGGCGGGCATAGGACATACCGCCATAGGAGGGGGTTACCTTCGCGATCTCGTTGAAGATCTCCTCCGCGCTCTTGTAGGGGAACTGCGCCGCGTAGCCCATCTTCGCCGCCAGTTCGCTGATGATCTGCCAATCGGCTTTCGCCTCTCCCGGCGGTTCGACAGCCTTCCGCCAGCGCTGCACGCGCCGCTCGGTGCTGGTCTGTGTGCCGTCCTTCTCCGCGTAGCAGGCGGCCGGGAGGACGACGTCCGCCAGCTGGGCGGTCTCCGTCAGGAAGATGTCCTGCACGACCAGGAACTCCAGGTTCTTGAGCGCCTCCTCCACGTGGTGGAGGTCGGGATCGGAGAGCATCGGGTTCTCGCCCATGATGTACATGCATTTCAGTTCGCCGGGCTTATCGGCGAGGACGTTGATCATCTCGGTGACCGTGTAGCCCACCTTGCCCTCGGCGATCTCGACTCCCCAGGCATCCATCATCTTCTTGCGGTTCTCGGGGACGATGACCGCCTGGTAACCGGAGTAGACGTTCGGGAGCGCCCCCATGTCGCAGGCCCCCTGGACATTGTTCTGGCCGCGGAGAGCGTTCACGCCGGCGCCGGGCTTGCCCAGGTTGCCGGTGAGCATCTGGAGGTTGGCGACCGACTTGACATTGTCCACGCCGGTGGTGTGCTGGGTGATGCCCATCGAGTAGCAGACGCAGGCGGACTCCGCCTTGGCGAACCACTCGGTGGCCTTCTTGAGATCCTCGACCGGGATGCCCGAGATCTTGGAGACGTTCTCCAGGCTGTACTCGGGCTTCATCACGACTTCTTTGAGCTTCTCGTAGTCCTTGGTGCGATTCGCGATGAACTCCTTGTCCTCCCAGCCGTTGCGGATGATCTCCTGCATCAGACCGTTGAAGATCGCCACATCCGAACCGGAGACGAACTGCATGAAGAGGTCCGCCTGCTTCCCCGTCGGGGTGAGCCGGGGGTCGGCGTAGATGAGCTTCGCACCGTTCTTCTTCGCCTGCATCACCCGGCGCCCGATGAGCGGGTGCTGCTCGAAGGTGTTCGACCCGATGACGAAGACGCACTTGCTCTGGGCGATGTCGCCGATCGAGTTGGTCATCGCACCGGATCCGAACGCGCCGGCGAGCCCCACGACCGTGGAGGCGTGGCAGAGGCGGGCGCAGTGGTCGATGTGCCGCGTCTTCAGCACAGCCCGGGCGAACTTGTTCATCAGGTAGTTCTCCTCGTTCGATACGCGGGCGGAAGAGAGGCACGCCATCTCATCGGGCTTGTAGGACTTGAACTTGCTCACGATCAGGTCGTAGGCCTCGTCCCAGCTCGCCTCCTGGAACTTCCCGTTCTTCTTGATGAGCGGCTTTGTCAGCCGGTCCTCACGGTGGATGAACTCGTGGGCGTAGCGTCCTTTCGGGCATAGCTTCCCCTCGTTGACGGGGTTGCGCTGCCAGGCGGTCACCTCGACCGCCTTGCCGTCGCGCACCACGAGGTTGAATCCACACCCCGTACCGCAGTACGGGCAGGTTGTGGGAACAACTTTCATATCCATGGATAAACCTCGGACACTTAGACCTTGGGTTTCAGGGTATATAAGGATGGTGAAAATTCCGCGATTTTTGGTGAATATCGGTGGAATGCATGCGGATCGGGCCGAACCCGCCAGCGGTCCGAGCGGCAGTCCTGGAATTCGAAAAAAAGAGTGATATCAGTTCTTGTACGCTGGAGCACCCAGTTTCGGTTCGAACGCGGCGTCGCCTTCAACCCGGATCGCGTGCGAGAAGAGGGCGAGCGGGATGTCCATCGCGCAGAGCTCCTCGCACTGCCCGCAGTTGATGCAGGAGTCCGAGATGTGCGCGAAACGGCGCAGGTGGAACATGGGGTTCGGCGGCAGTTCTCCGGCTTTGACCAGCAGGCTCGGTTTTTTCAGTTCATCGGCGACCTCGAAGCAGACCGGACAGTTCTCGATGCAGGAGTAGCACTTGATGCACCGCGACGTCTCCTTCGCGATCGTGGTCCAGACATCTCTGCCGAGCGCGGCAAAGTCCTTCTTCCGCCACTTGTCGCCGAGCTTGAACATCGCGTTCTCGGTCTTGCCGCGGATCTCGATGCCCTTCGGGTTGGGCGCCTCGACCGCCAGCTTGTTCGCCTGCACTGCCGAATCGAGCATCCGGGCCCCGCGGTCGCTGCAGACCTCGACAAAGGTCGCCTTCCCGGCCTTGTCGCCGATGACGCCCCAGTTGCCGCAGGCGAGGTCCGCCTGCCGCGGGACCTTCATCTTGCAGCGGCGGCAGTTGCTGCGGCGTCCGTAGCCATGCTCCTCGAGCTCGTCCATCGAGATGCCCTTGTGCTGGCCATCCTTCGTCTGGATGATGAACTGACCCTTGTCGATCTCCTCCTTGACGACATCGTCGGGGTTGACCCCGTACTTGTCGGCGATCATCTTCCGGGCCGTGACGGGGCTCACGGATCCGCCGCAGTTGACGCCGATCAGGAAGAGGTTGTCCAGATTGATCGCGTTGCGCTTGGCAAGCTCCAGGAGTCCCATCAGGTCGCACCCCTTCACGGTGACAGCGAGCTTCATGCCGTTCGCCCCGTCGAGGTACTTCTTGACCAGTTTGGAGAGGAGCAGCGTGCCGCAGTGCAGGGAACCGGCCGTCTGAGCGATATCCGCAGGGTTGGTGATCAGGGCAGGCTCGGCGGTGTAGATGTCGGCACCCTTCTTCACGGCGAGGACTGCATCCACCGCCCTGCTCTCGAGGGCATGCTTGAGGATGGCAGACACCGCCCCCCCGCACTCGCCCTTCTTCTGCAGGTCCGCATCCGTGGACCATGCGTAGAACATGTCTCCTTTCTTTGCCATTACTGCACCTCCGGTATCTTCTCGACCCGAACAGCACAGGCCTTGAACTCCGGGATCTTGGCGATCGGATCGAGCGCGTTGTTCGTCAGGACGTTCGCCGCGCACTCCTTGTAGTGGAACGGCATGAACATGACGCCCTTCTTGATGTCCTTTGTCACCTTCGCAGGAACCTTCACCTCGCCCCTGCGGGTGATCGCCTTCACCGCTTCGCCGTCCTTGATCCCCAGCTCCCTGGCGTCCTCCACGTTAATCTCGATCCAGCCGGTCGGGGCCTCCTTCTCCAGGGACTCCGAGCGGCGGGTCATCGTGCCCGTGTGCCACTGCCAGATGCAACGTCCGGTGGTGAGGACGAAGGGATACTGCGCATCCGGCACCTCGGCCGGCGGTTTGAACTCGATGGGGAAGAATACGCCGAGACCGTCGGGGTGCGCGAACTTGTCCTTGTGCAGGATCGGCGTTCCCGGGTGGTCTGCCGACGGGCAGGGCCAGTGAAGCGCCTCGGGCTTGGATAGGCGGGCGTATGTCATGCCTGCATACGAGGGTGTCAGTTTCGCCATCTCGTTGAAGATCTCCTCCGCGCTCTTGTAGGGGAACTGCGCCGCGTAGCCCATCTTCGCCGCCAGTTCGCTGATGATCTGCCAGTCGGCTTTCGCCTCTCCCGGCGGTTCGACAGCCTTCCGCCAGCGCTGCACGCGCCGCTCGGTGCTGGTCTGTGTGCCGTCCTTCTCCGCGTAGCAGGCGGCCGGGAGGACGACGTCCGCCAGCTCGGCGGTCTCCGTCAGGAAGATGTCCTGCACGACCAGGAACTCCAGGTTCTTGAGCGCCTTCTCCACGTGGTGGAGGTCCGGATCGCTGATCATCGGGTTCTCGCCCATAATGTACATCGCCTTGAGCTCGCCGGGCTTGTCGACAAGGACATCCATCATCACGGTGACCTCGTAGCCGTTCTTGCCCTCGGCGATGCCGTCGGGGAATCCCCAGGCGTCGGCGAACTTCTTGTGCGCCGCCGGATCGATCACTTTCTGGTAACCGGAGAAGACCACCGGCAGGCATCCCATGTCGCAGGCGCCCTGGACATTGTTCTGGCCGCGGAGAGCGTTCACGCCGGTACCGGGCTTGCCCAGGTTGCCGGTGAGCATCTGGAGGTTGGCGACCGACTTGACATTGTCCACGCCGGTGGTGTGCTGGGTGATGCCCATCGAGTAGCAGACGCAGGCGGACTCCGCCTTGGCGAACCACTCGGTGGCCTTCTTGAGATCCTCGACCGGGATGCCCGAGATCTTGGAGACGTTCTCCAGGCTGTACTCGGGCTTCATCACGACTTCTTTGAGCTTCTCGTAGTCCTTGGTGCGATTCGCGATGAACTCCTTGTCCTCCCAGCCGTTGCGGATGATCTCCTGCATCAGACCGTTGAAGATCGCCACATCCGAACCGGAGACGAACTGCATGAAGAGGTCCGCCTGCTTCCCCGTCGGGGTGAGCCGGGGGTCGGCGTAGATGAGCTTCGCACCGTTCTTCTTCGCCTGCATCACCCGGCGCCCGATGAGCGGGTGCTGCTCGAAGGTGTTCGACCCGATGATGAAGACGCACTTGCTCTGGGCGATGTCGCCGATCGAGTTGGTCATCGCACCGGATCCGAACGTCGCTGCGAGCCCGGCGACTGTCGAGGCGTGGCAGAGGCGGGCGCAGTGGTCGATGTGCGGGGTCTTCAGGACACCGCGGGCGAACTTCATCATCGCGTAGTTGTCCTCGTTGGAGACGCGGGCGGAGGCCAGGACGGCGAGCTCGCTCGGCTTGTAGGACTTGAACTTCCTGGCGATCAGGTCGTAGGCCTCGTCCCAGCTCGCGGGGACGAACTTCCCGTCTTTCTTGATGAGCGGGGTAGTGAGGCGGTCCTTGCTGTTGATGAACTCGTGCGCGTAGTTGCCCTTGGGGCATACCTTGCCTTCGTTGACCGGCGAACGCTGGAACGGCGCGACACCGGCCACCTTGTTGTCTTTTACAACAAGGTTGAAGCTGCAGCCTGTCCCGCAGTAGGGGCAGGTGGTTGGTACGTACTTAAGGTCCATGAGTCTACCTCGGACATGTGACTCTTTCGATTGACTCTACTTAATAGTAATTCTTACCAGCGGATTACGGTGTGGATTATCGGTGGATGCCGAATCCCGCCCTTCTTTTGCATATATTGATTTTTCTGGAAGTACAATTAATTTATTAAACTCCAGCGGCTGAGATCATATTCGATCAGCCTGAGGCGCATACCGCATGCGACGGATTCCCGTACCCCCGATGCTTGAGACCCTGGTGCTCGGCGCCCTCTGCCGCATGGACGGGATCGAGTTCGACCGTCTCGATGCCTGCGACGCCTGCGGCGGCGACGTTCGGGGGCACGACCACAAGCGGAAACGGTTCGCATCGATCCGGGACGAGGGGAAGGTCCGCGAGATCTCCGTCCTGGTGAAACGGTTCCGCTGCATGCGGTGCGGAAAACTCTGCTATGCGGACTCACCCTTCTACCCGGACACCCGCTACGGTACGCCCATCGTCGACCTCTGCTGCGTGCTCTGCCGTGATATGCCCTATCACCGCGCTGCACGCCTGATGGAGGCGATGGGGATCGTCATCGACCGGGGCACGATCCGGAACTACGCGGGGCGGGACTTCGGCACCATCCCGTACACGAAGATTCTGGGCATCCCTCTGCCGCTCTCCCTGCTGCGCCTCTCAACGGCCGTCTTCCGCTTCGACAAGCAGAGTCCCGTCGTGGGGGCAGAAGCGCTCACCGCCTGTCGCCTGCCATCCGCAGGTCGGGCAGCGCCTGACGCGGGGCGGCTTTCCCAGCAGGGGGATCAGCGGGATGAACAGCAGCAGGAATAGGAACGGCAGATCGAAGACCAGCCAGGCCACCGCGGTGATCAGGAGCGATGCCAGGAGCAGGAGGAGGGCTACCATGATCCGGTTCGTCCCGCCACCTCCTGGACTGCATACGCCGGAAGGGCATCGGAGAGGCTCCCGATCTCCTCCCTGAGGTCGATGCCGCCGAGCTCCCTCGCGAGGAGCGGCGACCCGATCCCCGCCGCGACGATGGTATCCGCCCTGCACCCCCTCCGCACCTGCTCCACCCGCTCGAGGATCTGCCTTCTCTGGGTCTCCCAGCATGCCCGCGCTATCTGGACCGCCCCTTCCTGCCCGATCTCATCGAGATCGGCGCAGACCACCCGTGCCAGGCGACGCATCGCCCCGGAGAGGGTTGCGTCCCTCCCGTCGGGCGGCGGGCAGGCATACTCCTCCTCCCGCAGGTGCCCCAGCACGAGATGGGCATCGGCGCTCGCGGCGAAGAACTCGCTGCTGGTGGGCGTCGGAACGCCGTCGATCTTGACCTCCGGCAGGATCGCCGCCACGCTGGTGCGGAGCATGCCGCTGTAGAGCAGGTAGCCCTGCTGCAGCCGTTCGAGATCGGTCAGCCCCAGCAGTTCGGGAAAGCGGGAGAGGGGAACGATATCCGTCGTGGTGCTGCCCATGTCTACCAGGATGCCGTGCGGGTACCGCTCCCGAAGGTAGTCTGCGGATGCGAGCCAGTTCGCCGCCGCCAGCTGCGGCACCGCCTCCCGGTGGAATCGGGCATCGGTCCCGTAGAAGATCGCCCCGGGAATCGCTGCCCGCACCGCACGCACGATGAAGGAGACCCCCTCCATCCGGCTCCCGAAGCAGTCGGCGAGTTCGCCGCTCATGACCACGGCGGCGGCGTCCACCCCCTCGGCCCGGGCGTAGTTCTGCAGCATGTCGGCGAGAGGCGCCCCCGCGAAGAGCGGGCAGTATCGGATGTCCACCTTCCGCCCATCCACCACCTTCAGGTTTGCCCCCCCGACGTCGATTCCGATCACAGCCGCTTCACGCTCCCGTCCTTCTGGAACTGCACCCGTCCGCGGCAGTGCACCTCGGCAGGCAGGATCCCGTGGGAAGCGTCCACCAGGATCCGTGCGATCTCCTCCTCCATGCAGGCGGCGATCCCGATGATGCTCGTGGTGATCCGGGGGTTGACGTCCACAACGTACACGCGGTCCGCGACGACCACATCCACGCCGGTATAACCCTGGCACCCGAGCACCGTCACCGCTCGGGCCGCCTGGTCCGCGATCTCGTCCTTCCGTGCATGCGGAACCGGGGTCTCGCCGCCGCGGTACTCGAACCGCCCGTCCGCGATGCGGATATCCTGGCGGTTGAGGGCGAGCAGGAGCGGGGGGGCGCCGCTGTAGTAGAGGCACGCCTCCCCGACGACGCGGCCGGCCACAAGGCTCACGGAGAGGTGCTCACCCTCGATGAACCGCTGCCCGAATTCGCCCCCGGAGGGGGGATCGGTCGAGAGGCGGACCCCCTCCGCCCCGCAGCCCATCACAGGCTTGATCACCCGCATGCCCGTCTGGACCTCCTCCGGAACCGCGATGCCGTGCGAGGCGAGAACCCTGCCGGTCAGCCGCTTGTTGGCGCAGACGGCGGCGGCGGTACTGCCGCACCCGATATTGTGGGTATGATCCTCGACGATCTTCGTGAAGCGGGGGATCAGGTGGTCCGGAGCGATCACGAGCCCCAGATCGCAGGCTGGAGCCAGCCGCTCCAGCTCCGCCTCGAACCCGTTTCCCGACGGGGACACCACTTCGTAGCCGCACCTCGCGAAACTCTCGCGCAGCACCTGCAGCATCGCCGCCCCCTCCGGGGCGAGCTGGGGATCGTGGAGCACCGTGTACTCGGCAAGGAGCGCCCTCTTCATCGACGTACTTCTCGACGTTATCGCCGATATCTCTTTTCCTAGGATGGCATTGCTGCGGTGCGGAGCAGATGGGATTATGCGGAGAGGCAGCTAACGGTTGCTGGACGGGTGGCGAACGTGTGCGATTGGAGGCTGGCCCCGGAGGACATCGAGCGGATCCGGATCCTCGTGGTCACGCTCGCGATCACCATCGTGCTATCGATCCTGCTGAAGGGTGCCATCGACCTCATTCGCCCCTGTGCGAGCATCGAGGGCGTGGACTGCCCTCCCGGCTACGCCTATCCCAGTCTGCATACAAGCACCGCATTCTCGTTCGTCTTCGCGCTGATCGGACATCCCCTCCTCCCTGTCGCCTACACTCTTGCCGTTCTGACCGGGTGGTCGCGGATTCTGCTGCATGCCCACACATGGTACGATATCGCCGGCGGCATCGCCGTAGGCGGGTTCGGGTACAACTTCGCGACCTCGCTCCTGCGCCGCAGCGGAAGGGGCTCCGGAGGCGATCGGGAGTATGCCCGGCAGGCGGTGCACGCCACCCTGGGCCTAGTGCTGGCGGCGGCGCTGTGGCGCTTCGGGATCGAACCCCTCCTCATCCCCCTGCTCCTCATCGTTCTCGCCGGCACGCTCATCATCCACGCCAAAGTGATCGGGATCCGCGTTCCGATCATCGACCAGCTTCTCGCCTGGTACGAGCGTGACGGCGTGCTGCCCGGAGAGGGGTCCTTCTACTTCGGGATCGGGGTGCTCTTCACCGTGGGGCTGCTGCGGCACAGCGCTGCCGCGGCCACGGCCGTCGTCCTGATCCTCTCACTCGGCGACGCCCTCGCCACCAGCATCGGGAGGCGTTTCGGGAGGCGGAGGCTGCCCTGGAACAGGGACAAGTCGCTGGAAGGATCGGTCGGGTTCGCGCTCGGGGGTCTCACAGCGCTCCTGATCCTTCCCTCGCCCGTGACCATCGTCGTAATCCTGCTGGCCACCTTCCTGGAATCGCTGCCTCTGAGACTGGATGACAATTGCACCATACCGATCGTCAGCTCGATCCTCTTCTACTTCCTGATCTAGGTGCTGCGGTGCATCACATCATTGCGGCAGGAATCCCCGGAAGAGGGCTGGCGTACCTCCCTGTCCCCCAGCCCCACGAACAGCCCGGGGGAACGCCCGGACGAGGATACTCGCGGCGGAGGTGGCCCGGTGGACGCCGGGGAAGATCGTCCACGGGATGGGAGGCGCCCCTGTCCTGCGGGCATGCGTGAGGGTCGGTGCGGTGTCGTCCCCCGGCGGCATGCTGCTGGGGAGGGAGCACGAAGTCCCGGGACGGGGGCGATCCGCCCTGGCTGCAGGAAACGCTGCGGGGTGCCTGTGCGGAGACCTGACACTCTATGGGGGGATTGGAGCACCGGAGCCGATCTGGGGGGTGGCGCTGGCGGCCGGGTCGGCATGACACGCCCGGCGGGGATCACCCTTTTTTCCTGCGGCGCGTATATACACACTGACGATGAGAAAGAAGATCCTACTCACCAACGACGATGGCATCAACTCGGCAGGCCTCTGGGCGGCGTACGAGGCGCTCTCCCCTCTTGCCGACGTGCACATCGTTGCACCCGCCACGCAGCAGAGCGCTGTCGGGCGATCCATCTCGATCTTCGAACCGATTCGGGCGACGGACGTCCGCCTCAACGGTGCACGGGCTGTCTCCGTTGCCGGGAAACCCACGGATGCGGTGATCATCGGCCTCTTCAACCTGAATCTGGACCCGGATCTCGTCGTAAGCGGAATCAACATCGGGGAGAACCTCTCATACGAGTCCATCATGACCTCCGGGACCGTCGGGGCGGCCCTCGAGGCCTCCAACCAGGGCGTCCCGGCAGTGGCATTCTCGCTCCAGGTGGAGGACCAGGGGGACAAGTTCGACGATCCTCGATTCTACGCCCGGGGATTCGAAGAGTCGAAGGCGGTGGTGCGGGACGTATGCGAACGACTTCTTGTCCGTGGATTTCCGAAGGGGATGGATGTGCTCAACGTGAACGTGCCGTCGAGGGTAAGCGGCGGATACGAGATCACCCGCCTCGCCCGCAAACTGTTCGTAACCGGTGTGGAGAAACGCCTGGATCCCCGTGGAAGACCCTACTTCTGGATCAACGGACCGCTCCTTGAGGATGCGGAGGAGGGAACCGACGTTCATGCAGTGCGGAAAGGGAACGTCTCCCTCACCCCGATCACGCTCGACTGCACTGCCTTCGGGGGCAAGAAGGCGCTCCAGGAGCTCTTCTCGCCAGTCTGATCGCCGCCCGGACCTCCGGACGCCACCGCATGCTTTTCATGCTAGCCCGGCGATAGTACCCCTGCATGGAAGAGTTGCAGATCCTCGCGGCCAAACGGGATGCCGCTCTCCGGGCGGCGGAGATGGTCGCTGACGGCATGGTGATCGGTCTCGGGACCGGCTCGACAGTCGATTTTGTCCTGCAGGGCCTGGGAAGGAGGATCGCCGACGGGCTATCGATCGCAGGTGTCCCCACGTCCTACCAGACCGCCATCCGCGCCCGCCAGTACGGTATCCCGCTCACCACCCTGGACGATCACCCATCGCTGGACCTCGCCATCGACGGGGCCGATCAGGTGGACGGGGCAAAAAGGCTCATCAAGGGCGGCGGGGCTGCACTCACGCGGGAGAAGTGCGTCGCGGCGGCGGCGGCGGAGCTGGTCATCGTGGTGGACCCGGGGAAACTGACCGACGCACTGCGGGCGCCCGTCCCGATCGAGGTGCTGCCCTTCGCGGTCACGCCCCTCCTGAAGCAGCTTCGCATGGCTGGCGGAGAGCCTTCCCTGCGCGAAGGCGTGAGAAAAGACGGTCCCGTGATCACGGACAACGGCAACTTCGTCGTGGACTGTGCGTTCGGGGTGATCGAACGCCCGGAGGAGCTGGAAGCGCACCTGACCTCCCTTCCGGGAGTGCTGGAATGCGGGCTGTTCACACAATTTGCCGAAAAGACAATCGTCGTGGTGGGGAGAGGCGGGGAGGAAAAGATCTAAACGATGTACTCCCGCACCTTCTTGATCAGATCGAGCTGGCTCTTCGCCTCACGCTGCTTGTCCTTCTCGATGCTGTCCATGATGTCCTCGATGCGGCGTACGAGCTGGTAGATCTTCACCGGCCTCCCCTTGCTGTCCGCCTTGCTCTCCCGGCTCTCCACCCAGCAGCACTCTTTTAAAAACCGCATCGCGATGCTCACCTCCGGCTGGCGGAGATCGGTCCCCCGTTCGATATCGCGCGAGGTCGCTTCGGGTACACGGGCCAGGTAGACCAGCACCTTTGCCACGTTCCGTTTCATACCGAGGCCCATCAAGAGGTTCGCCAGCTCGTCCTCCTTCTGCGTAAAATACACCACCTTATCGGACCTCATGAATACACCCTCAGCATACCATTAATTTCTAAAATCGGACTATAAATATATTATTATTTTAAATTAATATTCTTATGATAAACCCTCCGATCCTCCCAATGGAATCTCCTCGATTATCCATTGAGGAGATGAGGGAGGATGCTTTCTAAATGAGACCGAGGTTGGTTAAATCGGAAAGGATTTTGTTTACCGCTTTCTTTGCGTCTTCCGGCTTCTTGCCCCCCGTGATGATCAGCTTGCCGGAGCCGAAGAGCAACACCACGACCTTCGGGTCTTCGAGGCGGTAGACCAGACCCGGGAACTGTTCGGGTTCGTACTCAATCCGCTCGAGGTTGAACCCGACGGCGATCTTGTTGAGGTTTATCGGCGAACCCAGGTCAGCGGAGGTGACGATATTCTGGATCTTGTAGGTCAGGTTCTCGGGGATCTCGATCCCCAGGGACTTCAGCTGCCGCCCGAGGATGTCGAGACCCCTGTTGAGGCTATCGATGCTCTTTGCCCCCGTCAGGACGACCTTCCCGCTTCCGAATACGAGGGCGGCAATTTTCGGATCCTGCATCCGCAGGACGACACCCGGAAATCGCTTCTTATTGTATTCTGCATCCTTTATCTTGGATGCGAGGGTGGGGAGATCAAGGTGATCGCTAACTTTTGCAGAAGCCACGATATTCTCGATCTTCAGTGACTCTTCGGCTCTCATGGTATAAAGATGCCACAGGACAGTATATAAATGACTCGCTTGCGGGGGGAGATCGTCCGCTAGAAAAGAGCGTGAGAGGACTACTCCTCCAGCGTGGTTATGTCGCCCGGATCCATGCCGAGTTCCTTTGCCTTCAGGACCCGCCGCATGATCTTGCCGGACCGCGTCT
>JASEFH010000025.1 GCA_030019205.1 Methanomicrobiales archaeon | reverse complement strand
GGGCTCATATACCTGGCCTGTGCCCTAATGATCTGGAGGGTTTTGGGATGACCTCTTTTTATGGAGGCGCCATCCAATCCTTACATATGGTAGGGGAGCATGCAGAGAAGGGTCAACTTCTGAATGAGACCATCCGGCAGTTCCTGACCGAACTGGAGAGGACCCAGTGGAAGATCGTCCAGAGCAGGATCGGTCAGGAGTCAATAGCGCTGCGGGAGCAGGTTTCTGAGGAGAAGCAGATCCTCCGGGAGTTGCACGATCTGATCCAGCGGGAGCAGAAGCTCCTGGCACGGATGGAAGCGGTCCTGGACGTCCAGGAGAGGTGCGTCCGGAATCTGGCAAAGGAAGAGGGGGAAGAGATCGAGACCGCAACGGAGAGCGGCTTATAGGAGGGCACGGACGCTGCCATGTGGAGATTGTTACTCCCCGCAACGAGCCCCTCCCGGATCGTGAACGAGGGGATCGAGCAGTTCAACAGGAAAAATTTCGAAGAGGCCATCAGGTGCTTCTCGCAGGCCCTCGAGATGGACAGCCGCTCCGCCATCGCTGCGATCGCATGGGGGAGGAAGGGCAACTGCTATGTGAGCCTGAAGCAGTATTCCGAAGCTGTGGAGTGCTATGACCGCTCCCTCGAGATCAATCCCTCCGCCTCGAACATCTGGTACATCAAGGGGTTTGTTCTTCACCTTATCGGTAGAAGCAGCGAAGCGCTCCCCTGCCTGGAGCGGGCGATCGAGATCAACCCCGAGTACGGTGCCGCGTGGGAGTCGAAAGGGGACGTCCTGGCGACTCTCCACAAGTATGACGAGGCTCTGGCCTGTTATACCACAGCTCGCGGCCTGAACCCGGAGCACGATGAGCGGCTTGCAGAAGCGATCGCACGGTGCAGGCTCCTGCTGGAGAGCAGAGAGTGCGTCTCGAACAGCCCCGGAGACGGCCGGGATGCGGAATGTCCGCCGGAAGTCCGCAGCACGACTCGCGCACGGCATCCGAGCATGGCGCTGCCACCGAATACCGGTGACACCCTCAATGAGATACAGGCGTACGAGGAGACGGTGCGGCGATTTCTTGCCCAGATAGAAGAAACCTCATGGATTCTCTTCAGAAACCGGCTCGAACAGGACTCCACCGCGCTCAAGGACCAGATCCATGACCAGAGAGAGATGATTCGCGAACTCTCCGCCATTCTGGCCAGAGAGGAGGAGTTGATCGGGAAACTCGGCATCATCCTTGAGATCCAGTCCAACTTCATCGACAGGCTGATCCAGGAGCTGGATATACCCCCTGAGAGGCAGTCCCAGTAGTGCGCGCACGATCCCCTTCCGGCCATCACCTTCCTCCTCCGATGGGCGGAGTGGGGGATGCCTGCAGCCCTCCTGCCGGTGCACGAACGCGCCGCCCTCCCGGAAAGACTGTCCCGAATCCCTATTGGTGACGTTTCGGGGATGAGAAAAGGTATCGGTGGAGATCCGCGGGGAATGGACGCTGACGCCCCTCCCCTGGAACGGAAAGGGGGAGGGAGTTCGAATTTCATGAAAGAGGCAGCCACGTGGCTTCCCCCGCGGCATCCCGTGCGGGCGGTGGATGCTGTAGATTCCCCCGAGCGGGATCCTGGGGCTGCGATCAGCGGCGCAGGATGTCGAACGGGGCCCCTCGTACACGGAGACGGGATTTCTCCCGGTCCACCGCTTCCCCCTGTGTGTTCGTATTGCAGGTGAGGGAGCGCGGAACGTACCGCCCGTGATTCCCCCTCTATCCCCGGTGCGACAGACCGGATCGCATCCCCAATGAACCGGGACCGGATGCGTACAGCATTTGCAGGCTGTCGTCCCGGTTCCGAATTCGGATCGTGGGAGGCAAGAGACGTTCTGTATGCCCCGTACCACCTGTCCCTTCCGGGGGGGCGGCTCAGGGCTGGGAGAGGGTCGTTAAAATGGCAGCTCGTGGCGTCCCGCTCGTCCGCCACCTTCCGGGTGGTCGGATGCGGGCACGGGGAGAATTCCCGGTATGATAAATCCGATGGCAATCAGGCGGAAAAAAGGTATACTGGGGGCTCGAATTCCGGATTCATGTCCACATGCGGTTGTCGATCGGGGGGACCGGCGGGGGTTCTGCCCTGACTTTGCGAACCGCGCGGAGGAAGTCCGACTGCTCGATCGCCTGCGCATTCCTGCGCACCGCCATCATGCCGGCCTCGCGGCAGATCGCCTGGAGCTCCGCGCCCGTGGCGCGCTCTGTCCTCTTCACGATCTCCTCGAGGTTGACGTCGCTCATGCGCAGCTTCGCGGTGTGGATGCGCAGGATCTCGCGCCGACCCTCTGCGTTCGGGAGAGGAATCTCGATGATGCGGTCGAACCGCCCCGGGCGCAGCAGCGCGGGATCGAGCATGTCCAGGCGGTTGGTTGCACCCATGATGCGCACGTCGCCGCGGTTGTCGAACCCGTCCATGCCGGCCAGCAGCTGCATCAGGGTGCGCTGGACCTCCGCACTGCCGGATGTGCCGTCGTGGGTGCGCATGCTGCCGATCGCGTCGATCTCGTCGATGAAGACGATGGAGGGCGCACGCTCCCGCGCCAGCGTGAAGAGTTCGCGGACCAGCTGCGCTCCTTCACCGATGAACTTGTGAACGAGCTCGCTCCCCGACATCCGGATGAACGTCGCTTTCGCGTTGTGCGCGACCGCCTTCGCGATGAGAGTCTTCCCGGTGCCGGGCGGACCGTGGAGGAGGACGCCCTTGGGAGGCTCTACGCCGATATGACGGAAGATCTCGGGCTTTGTCAGGGGGTACTCCACGGCCTCGCGGACCTCCTCGATCTGGTCCCAGAGCCCTCCGATATTCTCGAATGTCACGTCGGGGGACTCGTCGAGCTCCATGACCCGCACCCGCGCATCGTAGATGTTGCCGATCACTTTCACGATGGAGAGTGCGTTATTCACCGCGACCTTGGTTCCGGCCTTCAGGCTCTTGTACAGCTCCTCGTTCACCTGAGTGATGTACTCCTGGTTGTTGCCCTGCTGTCGGACATACACCTCCCCGTTGCCGAGAAGATCGATCACGACCCCGACGAAGTAGGGCATTCTCTTCAGCTGGTTATTCTCCCGTTTCAGCTGGTTGATCTCCTTGTGCTGGATCTCGTTCTTCATCTTCAGGTCGAGGAGCTGGGCGGTAAGTTCCTGAAGCTGCAGTTTATATAGATCGATATCGCCACTTGTGTTGATGACGGTGTCTTCCATCCCTGTATATATTGTATCTCTAGACATTTATTAGGTGTGCTTTATGATTCTCAGAGGCAGAGGTATTGCACGGGGTACCGGAAAGGGCGCGGTGCTCGTGAGCCCGGCGCCGATATCGTTCCTATCCGGCGTCGACCCGGAATCAGGCAGGATCGTCGAAAAAGGGCACCCTCTCTTTGGAGAGACGATCGCGGGCAGGGTGCTGGTATTTAGCCACGGGAAAGGTTCGACCGTGGGTTCGTACGTGCTGTACGCTCTCAAACAGAATGGCAGGGCGCCGGCTGCGATCGTCAACGAAGAGGCAGAGCCGATCATTGCAGTGGGTGCTATCATGGCAGGGATCCCCGTCATCGATCGTCTTGAAGTATCGCTGTCACGGCTCGTGAATGGCACGCAGGCAGCGGTGGACGGCGACGCCGGCGAGATGATATACCAAGGGGAACTGACCGATTAACGGCCGAGGCTGTCCAACCGCCGTTTGATCTCTTTTCCAGGACCGTTTCATCCATCTGCGCCCTCGGGATTGGTTAGGGCGCTGAGGTGGCCCATCAGCTGTTCCGGGGAGTTGCAGCGGGCTATCTCGAAATGCGGGAAGAGTTTGAGAATCTCCGGTTTGTACTTCACGATCCGGAAGGCTCTTCCGTTCATTTTCTTCAGCTCCTTCTCCAGCCGCGGCAACAGCACCGTCTCGGGACTTTTGATCTCGACGTACAGGCACTGGTCCGGAAAAGAGGCCCGGCCCCGCCCATCGCCCCCCCTCCCCTTCTTCCCCTGGCAGTAGATGATGAACTTGTGCGTGAAGTGCTCTCGTTTGCCGCGCGGGGGGCTTCTGACTGGCGGTTGCCGGTTCGGTCTCAGGGGCAGGACGATCGTCTCCGGTCGAATATTCGATGTGATTGTATTTATCAGTTATATTATAAAAACGTTATCAATAATATATTCATATTTTATTTTTTCTAATATGATAAATAAACAAAAATCATCGATTAAATAAAAATAAATTCATAAATATAATCTATGGCAATATTAAATTATTTATTAACAAAGACTCTTTTTCTGTGCCCTCCGCTGGGGAACGGAATGCCGGGGATCCGGATGCCGACCAGTCCCTGACGAACCGGAGATACTATCATGAGAACGCACTGAAGATATCTCAGGTGCATTCACCGCTCTATGCCGTCCTCTCTAACCGTTAACTGGAGATCCATCGGCGCTGCCAGAAACACGTTTGCAGCACTATTCGCCGCCTGCGAAAGAGAAGGATACCGCCTGCATCCTGTGGACCGTCCGTCCGCGGATGTCACATGCTACAGTCTGAACTCGATCAACGAACGGGCATACAGGCGCGAGATTCGGCAGGCCCCCTGCATCACCATCGTGGGCGGCCCCCATGCCTCTGCATGCTACCGCGAGGTGGCGGAGTATGCGGATTATGTGGTTGTGGGCGAGGGAGAGCGTGCACTGCCCAGGCTCCTGTCTTGGATCGAGGCGGGAAGACAGGGGATCCCCCCGGGTGTGGCGACGGTTGACGGCTTCCACCCGGCAGAGGAGACTGTGATCCTTGATGCGTATCCTCCGTTCTCCACGGTGAAAGGCTATATCGAGATTACCCGCGGGTGCCCTCATCATTGCGCCTACTGCCAGACCCCCCGCCTCTTCGGCCGCTGCATGCGGCATCGTTCTCTCTCGTGCATCGAAACGGCGGCATCGCGCTATCAGGACATCCGGTTCGTGACCCCGAATGCACTGGCATACGGCTCCGACGGAAGGCGGCCCCGCCTCGATCGGGTCGAGAAGCTCCTCGCACGGCTGAGAGGCAACATCTACTTCGGGACTTTCCCGAGCGAAGTGCGGCCCGAGTTCGTTACCGACGAAGCGCTCGAGCTCATATCCCGCTACTGCGCAAATACGAAGATTCACTTCGGCGCACAGTCCGGCAGCGATGCGATCCTGCAGCGGCTTCGCCGCGGGCATACGACCGCAGACGTCATCCGGGCGGTGGAGCTCGCCTGCGAGCATGGATTCACTCCCGTGGTGGACTTCATCGTGGGGTTCCCGTTCGAGACCGATGCGGACCAGAGAGAGACGGAACGGCTCATTCTCTGGGCATCGCGTCATGGATTGGTGCATATCCATGCATTCACGCCCCTGCCCGGTACCCCTCTGGCAGGAACCGCTCCCCGCAGTCTGCTCAGAGAGACGGAGCGAACTCTCGGGCGGCTTGCCCTGCAGGGCAGGCTCACCGGCTCATGGAGAAGGGTGGACGATGCCCTCGAGCCGCCCCGGGATGCGGGGCGCCGATCCCGCCATGGCTCGAAGGTGCGGCACCTTCCCGGGAGCAGCCCGCTCGAGCGGTGAACGGGCTCTGCACCGCAGGAGGGCGCTCGGGAAGGGATCCTGCCGTGATTCCGCTGCATCCCGGCCGTCCCGCTACGACGGTGATCCCCTTTCCGTTCCCATGCCCTGTCAGGACCTCCGGTGGGATGGTCTGGTGCCAGTATTCCCCCTTCATTCTCGGTACGGCCAAACGCGCCGGATTCGATTCCACGCTCCGACAAGGAGCGCAGGACTTCGGGATGCTGGGGGGAGGCCTACCATCCCTGCTTGCAAGGGTGCGTTCGGGCTCTGCCGCTCACGGCACCGCTCCCATGCTCCGCTCTCCGCATCGGTGCGGCGATGGGGGATTCTGAGGCGCTGGCCCGGGGGTGCGGCAACCCGTGCTCCCGCCCGGTCGGTTCCTCGAGGGTGCCGCAGAAATGCGGGATCGGCTGCTCGCGTCACCGTGCGCCCCTTACCGGGATAGCATCGCCGGATTCGATGGACACGCCTCTTCCCTGCACCCGCCCGTACCCCTGTTCGCAGGGCGAGAAGCCTCTCATTTCCACCGGAAAGACCGATGGCAGTGCGCACGTTTCCCCCGATAACATTTTTTACGGAGCAGACGGATCATGGTACAATGACAAGAGTTCTCCTGCTCGCCGACATGCACGGCCAGTTCGGAAAGCTCGACTCTTTCCTGAGTCTCGAACCCGACCTGGTCTTCCTGGCAGGCGATATCACCCACTTTGGCCCATCCGAATCGATTCTATCTGTCGTCTCCCGTATCGATGTGCCCTGTCTTGCCATCCCCGGCAACTGCGACCCACGGGATGTACTGGATGCGCTGGACGAATCGAGCGCCGTATGCCTGCACCGCAACTCCATGACCATCGGGAACATGACCATACTCGGCATCGGGGGTTCGAATACCACCCCGTTCGATACGCCTTTCGAACTCTCCGAGGAGGAGATCGATGCGATACTGCGCACTCTCACCGAAGGCATGGAGCGGAATGTCCACAACATCCTGATCACCCATGCACCCCCCGAGGGTACGCTGGATCTGATCGATGGTAAGCACGTTGGCAGCCCTGCTATCCGGAGGTACATAAAGCATTTCGATCTGGTCTGCACCGCCCACATTCATGAACAGAGGGGCGCGATGGAGATTGAGGGTGTGAAGATCGTCAACCCCGGCGAGGGATCAAGAGGCCACTGCGCCATCCTCGAGTTCGGAAGCGAGCCGCGGGACATCTCAATACAGCTTCTGACCTTCTGATCCTTCCTACAGGTCTTTCCGGCTCTCCCCCCTTTCCGTTGCCGGAGAGGGGCGGCTCACCCGGTCTCCCCCCCAGTCGGATATTGCTCCGCAATTCAACGAGCATGAATCCGTCCGGTTCGCTAATCGAGCTCATCGGTTCAGTGCTAAAACCGGGAAGATTTTATTATTTTATTATCATACACGTCCGATAGTGCGATACAGGAATTGATGCAGCCCGTGATGGAAATGGAGAGTATATCCGAGACAATGAAGACCCGTGTATTCCGTCCTCCGTCGCCAGCGCGGCCGGTTCCCATACTGATGGACGAGATCCTGCAGGAACTGGAATCGTGCTACATCGATATGGCTGTGGCACGCGATATTGCAGCGGAGATGCAGCGCGAACTTTCCGCTGCCAGATTCCTCCTCGATGCGGGCGACCTGGAGGGCGCGAAGAAGGCGCTTGCCAGAGCCAGATCGCAGATAAAAGAGTTCGTCATCACGCTGCGGATGGTGCAGGCGTCCCGTCAGAGTTCCCTCCCCCCTTCCACGGCGCGGAATCTTCAGGCCGCCAAGCATATCCTGGAGAATGCACTCGACAATATGGTGAGGGTGCTTCCCTGATGCAGTATCAGCCCGGAGAAGCCCGGTCCCTGGCGAGTGCCAGTTCCAGGTAGGACAGCGGGACATACTCTTTGGGAAGTCCGAGCTCCTCTACCAGCCGGTTCACCCGATCCGCCGCCGACACCTCCCCGAGACCCGCCGATGCCTCGATCTCCACGAAACTGCCGAGATCCTCGACCTCGTCGAGCATGACCGTGGCCCCCGGTACCGCGTACACCTCGCGCGTCTTAACCACCTCGTGAACCGCTCTGAAGCCCAGATTCCGCAGAATCTGCTCGAACTCCCCGCCGGGCTCCACCCCGACGTTCAACTCATCGCGCACCTTGAGCCCCGAACCAGGCCGTTTCGGGCCTTTGTACGTCACGACGCAGGAACTCCCTGCGTACCGCATCCGCAACGCTTCGTCGGTCTCTCCAAAATCCCGATGCGGGGCGTTGTAGTAGACATCCCTCTCGACGGAACGCCCGGAGAGCCGCGATCCCCGGGCTTTGAGACGGGCCCGCACCGCGTCCAGGTCCGCAACCCGCACTTTTGCCTCGATCTCGAGCATGTTGATCCGAATACATTTCTGTCGTTCGATCAGCATTAAATTCTGGATGTGCGGACGGCTCGCCACCCTCCCGCCAGGGCCGTCCCGCTCCGGGGCCTCTGGGGGAGACGAATGCCAATTCGGGGCACCGCAGTCCGGGCGGCCGGAAGCGGCGACTCCGATTCCGCCTCCTGTTGTCCCACGGTCCATACCCCGCAACCGGCGCGGAGGACAGAACCAGGCTTCGGGCCGGGAACCTTTCGGGGGAAGGAGCATCCGGATCCCACCGGCCGAGGAATGGAGGGTGCGTGTTTCTCCCCGTCATTTCTCCATCTCGCATCGGGGATGTTGCGGAACGTGAAGGGCTCTTTCATTCACCGATATCGGAGTTGTTCCTCCCGGTTCGGCATGGTACGATTCTGTTTAACCGGTACCGGCCGCTTCCGCACGGAAGGGGGATGCCGAAGCCATGCCTTTCTCCTGCTGCGCCCGCCCCGAAGGACGGGGATTCGGAATCGTTGTACCGGCCGGCAGAGCAAAGAACCCGTGGATATTCTGACAACATTCCGGCACTGCTCTCCGGGCGCTGGAACCGGCTCCCTCGGGGCACGGAGGACGGCAAACCCCGATCGCCTCCGACTCGCCGCCGACTAGCCCAGTCGACCTGCCCTTCGCCGTCCCGCCACACCGCCTCCAGATATCCCGAACGGGAAACCGAACGGCGTTCCTGCAGGCGTGACGGCAGGAGACAGGTGCACGATTTCCCTGGAAACGGCCATTGCCTCGTACTCCACCTGAAGCTACCTTTAAATTGATTCATCGTGACTTAATATAGACAAGGTGAATACCAGATGCCACTGGGAGAAGGAGATTTTATCCATGTATCCTATACCGGTCGGATCGATGACAATGTATTCGATACAACGGACGAGGAGATCGCAAAAGAGGCGGGGATTCATAACCCTTCCGCCCGATACGGCCCGATCATGATCCGGCTCGGAAGCGGGCACGTGGTCGCCGGGCTCGAGGATGCCCTGATGGGCGCGGAGGTCGGCGGGGAGGGTGAAGTTGACGTTCCGCCCGAGAAGGCGTTCGGGCCTCACGACGATAGCCTCGTCGAGTCCATCCCCATAACCAACTTCAAGGAGAAGCCGTTCGTCGGGATGCAGGTGAAGCTCGAAGATCGGGAGGGCGTTGTCACCAATGTGATCGGACGGCGCGCCGTCGTCGACTTCAACAGCCCGCTCGCCGGCAAGACTGTTCACTATACCTATCGCGTCGAAGGTACCGTCGATGGGGTGGAGAATCGGGTAAAGGGCCTGATCCGGCTCTATGTCCAGCGGGACATGGACGTGGCGTTCGAGAACGGCACCGTGACAATCCATCTTCCGCCTGCCATCACGTACGATCGGCGCTGGCTCATCTGGAGGAGCCGGGTTGTCCACGAGACGTTTGAGTACCTGCCGGATGTAGCAGAGATCGTGCTGCTTGAGACCTTCAAGCGGCCCGCAAGACCCGCGGAAGAGGCCCCTGGGGCGGAAGAAGCGGGCAGGTCGCCGGCGGGGACACCGCAACAACCGCTCGAAGAATAAACCCTCTTTTTCGATGCCTGAAAGTCAGGAAGATCCTTCTTCTCGCGCGTTTCCGTTTCCTCACCGTTCCCGATCTCCTGACGATGTGGCGGGATGGCGGATGCCCTGTATCCTCGGGAGCAGGCGGGATTCCCCAATGCCATGCGCGGGACATCGCAAACGAAAGAAAATGCACGACCAGAATCCTGACGGATAATCTGCTCTGTTCCATGAACGGATTAAAAAAATGGGTATTAAAGAGCTTTCACGAGAGACTCGCGCGTCACCATGCCGATGACTCTCCCGTTCTCCGTGATGGGTATGGTGCTGATGTTGCGGGAGAGCAACATCTCCACGATCGTGGAGATGTTGCTGCTCTTCTCGGCGGAGATGATCGGGGTGCTCATGATGTCCCGCACGATCAGGTTGCGGATGCGGTGGTCCTGGTACTTCTCCTCCACCACCTCTTTGAATGCCCGCATGGCGTTTGCCACATCCGTCTCCGTGACGACACCCATGGGTTCCCCTCCTTCCACCGCCACGAACTTGTCGATCCCGTCGTCGAGCATCCTGCGGCGAAGATGCACGACCCGCTCGTCGGTCTGGATGACGCAGGCCGGGACCATCACGTCCTCGATCTCGCCGACCGGCTCGACAACGCGCAGCAGATCCCCGGCGGTCACCTGCCCCACCAGGCGGTGCTCCTCGTCCAGCACCACAACCAGCTTGTAGACCTGGAGAAGCGGGATCAGCACGTCGATGTTCTGGTCCGGATACGCGGAGGTGAAGTCGTGCTCAACGCTGTTTGCCACGTGGATGGATGTTGCTGCGATGTTGGAAGCCTGCCTTCTGCCCAGTTTGCGGGCAATGGACTTGCGGGATATCGTTCCCACGACGTCGCCGTTGTTGGTGACGATCAGGGGATCGACACCCCCATCCAGCATCTTGTCCAGCGCTTCCGTGACAAATGCCGATTTTGCGATGGTTATGGGTTTTGACATCACATCTCTGATGAGCACATCTTCGCTCATTTTGCCACCTCACGAATGATATCGTCTCGTTTCACAATTCCTCTGAGTTCGTCGTTCTCTCCGACCGCAACAACGCTCGTGATATGGTGCTGCTGCATTCGCTGAACCGCCTCGGAGAGCGGAGCGCTCACGGGCAGGGTGATGACAGGTCGGGACATCACGTCTTCGGCGACGCTGGAGACCTCAATCACGTCGCGGAACTGCTTCCTGCCACCCGGCACAGCCTTGCGGAGCAGTGTGATCTCTTTGGCGGGAACGCCGGCCTCTACCCGATCCGGGTCGTTCTGGACGAAGACGAAGAAGGCCACATTGCTCTCCGTGATGATCCCGGCGATCGATCCGTTATCGTTCACCACGATCAGCTTGTCGTGCCGTTCGCTCATGAGATCGATGACATGATCGAGCGAGTGATAGCGGGTGACCGTCATCACGTCGGTCATCAGATCGCCGACCGACAGAGGGATTCTCCGTACCGCCTCCGACTTCAGCACATCGGACTTGGTAACGATTCCGAGCACCGTCTCTCCATCCGCGACCGGCAGCCCGCTGATGTCCTCCTTCAGCATCAGCCTCGCAATCTCCTGCATGGGGGTGTTCGGGCCGATGGTGATGGGATTCCGGACCATCAGGATCTCCACCGGGATCCGATCGATGGGTCTGCGGCGCCAGACGGGTTCACTCTGCCGGAGGCGGTAGGCAATATCCTTCTTGGTCAGGATTCCGACCAGGTGCCCCTCATCCATCACCGGAACCCGGGAGATCCGGTGTTTCAGCATCAGACTCCGGGCGCGGCTGACGGGCTCATGGGGGGATACCACATACACCGGCGAGGACATCACATCCGATGCCTGCATGCTCACACCCCGGAAAACGCCTTCACCAGATCGTGCTCGGTGATGATGCCTACCAGCCGCGCGTCCTCGATGACCGGTAGCGCACCCACGCCCCTGCTGAGCATCACGGATGCGGCTTCCGAGATGGTGCGATCCGGCTCGATGGTATGGAGGTCCCCGCACACCAGAGTCCGCACCGGTAGTCCCATTACTTCCGCCACATCCCCGGTAACCAGCTTCTGGAAGATCTGGCCGTTGCCCAGGTAACGGATGATGTCCGAGCTGGTCACGATACCGAACAGGACGCCATCGGCGACCACAGGAAGGCGCCGGAACTTATGCACCAGCATCTCCCGCGTCGCCATGCCGATGGTGCTCTCCGGCGTTGTCACCCGCAGACTGCGGCTCATTGCCGCCTCGACGGGCACCATGCTGCTTTCGGAGCAGAGAATCCGCATCACATCCCGTTCCGTGACGATGCCCTCGAGGATCCCTTCGTCGTCGGTGATGGGGATCCCCCCGATCTTCTTCTCGATGATGATGCTGACAGCATCCGCGATTCGGGCATCGTTCTGGATGGTGATCACCTGCTGGGTCATGATCTCCCGGATGCTGTCGTTGATGGCAGCGAGAAGATTTCCCGCATGCTTCCTTTTCACCAGGTTGAACTTGCTCCCCCCGCCCATCAGGTCGATGATGTCACCGGCGGTCACGATTCCTCGCAGCCTGCGGGTCCCCGCATCCGTGACGGGAAGACGCCGAAATCCGCATTCCGTCATCGTTTTCACCGCCTCCAGGATGGGAATGGTGGGAGTCACGGAGATGACGTCTCTCGTGGCGACCGCCATGATCTCGCCCTCCTGGCGGGAGATACGGGTTTCGAAGTCCACCGGGCCTCGATCGAGTTTGCCCGGCATCTTCAAGAGCCTGTCAGCTTGCTTGTTCATCCGATTATTGCGGTGCATCTCAATGCTCCTTTGGACTCTCGACGACCAGCCCTTCCAGAATGTCGTGACGGTCAACGATTCCGACGATTCTCCCATCCTGGACAACGGGCATTCTGCTGATATCGTGCTTCACCAGGAGCCGGGCGGCGGCACTGATGGATTCGTCCGGTGCGACGGTGATCACGGGAGTGTTCATGAGGTTCTCCACCCGGGTATTGGTCGGCTCTCTCTCGATCTTAACGTTGATATTGCCCTCAAGGGCCCGCCGCACCCGTCCGGCGTTCAGGACATCGCGCCGGGAGATCATGCCGACCAGCACGTTGTCCTTCAATACGGGAAACGCCGTGAATCCGCTCGCCACTATGAGGTTATATACTTTTTGAACGTGCTCGTCCGCGTGGCAGGTCACGACATCCGTGCTCATGTAGTCGGATACCGTTCCCCGGAACTCGTGGCGTGCAATCAGGATCGGGAATATCTCGGAGAGCAGGATCCCGCCCATGATGCACCCCTTCTCGTCCACGACGGCAGCGCTGTCGGTCATATGGCCTCGAATCTCCCGCGCGACAGATTCCAGGCTGTCCCCCGCATGGACCATCGGGGGATCCTTCATGAATGCGGTTACTTCCACGTTCGATTTGGTCGTTGTCAGGATCAGCACGTCCGATATGTCGATATAGCCGATCAGCCTCTTCTTGTCGTCGTCCCTGACGTACGCCTCGCGGAATACGTCGTCCCGGAGGATCTGTCGGGCCTTCGTCAGGTGGTCGTGCTCGGAGAGCACCGGGACCTCCATCATGACGTCGCAGGCGACTTTCATACGAGGCGCTCCTCTTCGCGGCACGTCGGGCAGAGAATCAGCTGATCGTCCACCCGCCGCAGGTCATCGGACATGATGCCGCAACGGCTGCATACGCCCATCTCGACCGGCTCCTCGCGGTTGATCGTGATGAGCTCGGCCATGATGTCGTTCATCACCGTGGCAATCGAGAGAATGTCCCGAACGGTGACGATCCCCACGACCTTCTGCCCCTCTACGACGGGGAGTCTCCGTACGCGTTTGCTGACCATCAGATGGGCGGCATCCCCTACGGTCTTGTCGGCGCCGATCGTGATCAGAGGAGTACTCATGATCTGGCGCACGGGAACGCTGCTCGGCTTCAGGTCCTTTGCAACAACTTTGCAGTTGATATCCTCCTCTGTGACGATACCGGTTGGCATGTTGCGCTGCAGCACGATACAGCTGCCGACTTCATCACGGCACATCATCTCGGCAGCTCGTGCTACGCTGGCATCGGCATCGATGGTGGTAGCCCGCGAGCGCATCACCTCGCGTAGGGGGACGCGGGTTTCGAACTGCATTGGGCCACGTCGGTTGTTCAAGGGATCACCCCATTTCCTGTCGAACGCTGTAACACGCCGAACATTTCAGCTGTATCATACGAGTCAATTGTATAAAAGAATTCTTCTGACCTCTTCCAGAAATTTACAGATACGGGTGAATCTCGCACCGTTGCGTATATAAAATTATATTTATCCGCAATGGATATAGTGATACTGCAGATCTGGGGTGTGCGATGAGTCTCCTTATTCGAGTCAAAAAAGGATTCTCGAGGTTTTTGCGATTCTTCTTCAGGAAAAAGACATCGAGAATTGGCATTTACGGTCCTCCCAATGCCGGTAAGACCACTCTTGCCAATAGGATCGTTCGGGACTGGACAGGCGATGCTGTCGGCCCTGTGAGTGAAATCCCGCACGAGACACGCCGCGCTCGAAGAAAGGAGAACATCACGATCACCGGTGCCAACGGCAGCGCCATCACCATCGATATCGTGGATACGCCGGGAGTCACCACGAAGATCGACTACCGGGAGTTCCTGGAGTACGGTCTCGAGAAGGACGAAGCCGTCAAACGGGCTCGGGAGGCGACGGAGGGTGTAGCCGAGGCGATGCACTGGCTGCGGGAGGATATCGATGGGGTCATCTACATGCTGGACAGCACGCAGGATCCCTTCATGCAGGTTAATATCATGATGGTGGGGATCATCGAGAGCAGAAACCTGCCGGTACTCATCGTGGCGAACAAGATCGATCTGCCCGACGCCTCCCCTGCGCGGATCAAGAGCGCGTTCCCGCAGCATCCGGTCATCCCCATATCCAGCCTGGAAGGGAACAATGTCGAGCAGCTCTACGAAGCGATGACCGAATACTTTGGGTGAGGGGAATGCTGCAGGGTGTCCAGATAGACCTGATATCCGAAGACCGCCTCTCCAAGCTCACCTCGATGGAGAAGATCCGCCTCATCCTGGACGATGTGAAGGAAGGCAACATCGTCGTGCTGGAGAAGGGTCTTGCACCCGACGAGGCCAGCAAGCTGATCGAGCTGACCATGATGGAGATCCGCCCCGACGGCTTCAACGGCATCGAGATGGAGACCTACCCCGTCAGAGAGGGGGGCGAGGGGATCGGCGGGTTTCTCGGGCGGCTGTTCGGGAGGAAGGCGGAAGGGCGTCTGACGGTGATCGGGCCTGCAAGCCAGCTGAAGACCATTAAAAAGGACAGGGATATGATCAGCGCCTGGGTCTCGTCAAGGTGAAGGGGGATGCCTCACAAGTGCACCACGTGCGGGCGCGAGTTCGAGGACGGCTCCACGGAGATCCTGAAGGGCTGCCCGAGCTGCGGCGGGAAGAAGTTCCTCTACGTGCGGGAGTCCGAACGGCATCGGGACGTGCTCGAAGAGAAGCCGGTGTCCGCCCTTGCTGAAGAGGGCAGGGAAGAGGTGCTGGAGGTAAGGGGCGAGAGAGAGGCCAATTACTTCGATCGGGTCGAGAGCATCCGCATTCTGGGTCCGGGCTCCTACGAGCTGAATATCGAGAAGCTGGCGAAGAGCGACGAGGTCGTGGTGGGTATCGGTCAGGAAGGAAAATACATGGTCGACATAACCTCCATGGCCAGAAGAACTGTCGTCAGCCGCGAAAAGAGGAGAAAGGACAGATAGGGCCGGCGGGATCTCGGCTGCCGATCTCCGGATGGCCCCTTCGAGGGGGCAACGGGCTCTTTTTGAACGGGATTGGTGAACGGGTGGGATCTGACGCACTGCTCGGGGTGCTGTCCGCCCTCCTGGTTTCGCCCCCTCGATTATCGGCCGCTGCGGAGGAAAGATTGCAGACTCTTCTTCCCTCTTGGGAGAGGCTCTATCGCTCCTCGGGGAAGACCCGCCTTTTCCTCCTCCCCCCTCCGGTGCGCTGTCCTGGTGCGTTCATCCCGTGGGGCGCCGTGCTTTCGTACACGATGCAATTTCCCTCCTGTCAGGATCACAAGAGCACCCTCTGTCAGCATCTCTCCATGAGAGATTCCCCGCATCAACCGCAGAGAAAGGACCGATCGAATCCGCGACACCCTACGGTCATGCGACTTGTCGATACCCTGTCCGGGCGTATCGCTCCGGGGGATTTGAAAGTGCAGGGTATTCCCGCCGGCTCCCCGGAGGTATGAAGCCACCGATTCCGGACGCGGGCGCGATTCGGTCCCTTCCGCCTGTTCGAACCCCGGATGCCCGCCTTCCCCTGACCGGCGATGCCGCGACTGAGGGTCTGGATGCCCGTACGATCCCTGTCTCCCCCATTCTCTCGAATCCGGCTTCGCCCCTCCCCGGATTCGCTGCGGATCGGGAGATCTCATAACAGCATCACGGGCACGGCTGGCGGGGAGTGCTCCCCATGATTCCTGCGGGCTCTCTGACGGGGTGTATCCGCGCGATTGCCACGCTTTCCGCCGTCACAGGATTTTATTTAACGTCTGGCGTCCAATAGTAGAGGAAGACAGAACGATTCGGTGATGGCGTGAGTTCGAAGATCCACTGGGCGGACGTTGTTGCTGCCAGCGTTCCACAGGACATTCCGCATAGAGTTGCCACCGGCATCACCCCCTCGGGCCCGATCCACATCGGGAACATGCGGGAGGTTCTCACGGGCGACCTCGTCTACAAGGCGATGGTGGACCGCGATCTCGAGGCGGAGCTGATCTACATCGCAGACGACTTCGATCCCCTGCGGAAGGTATACCCCTTCCTCCCCGAGACCTACGCCACCTGCGTGGGAATGCCGCTCTCGGACATCCCCTGCCCCTGCGGAGGCTGCGAGAGCTACGCGGATCACTTCCTGAAACCGTTTTTAAAAGCCCTCCGTGAGATGGATGTTCACCCACGCGTGCTGCACTCCAGCCGGGAGTACCGCAGCGGATCGTACACGAAGGAGATCGCGATGGTTCTCGAGAAGCGAGACGAGATCCGGCGGATCCTGGAGCAGACCTCGAACAGGACCCTCCCGACGACCTGGTCGCCCTTCTACCCGATCTGCGGCGCCTGCGGAAGAATCAGCAATGCCGAGATCCTGGATCACGATCCCGATCGGCACGAGGTCCGCTACCGCTGCGGCTGCTGCCACGAAGGAATCGCGAACTACGCCCGGGGCGAAGGCAAACTGGTGTGGCGGGTGGACTGGCCGATGCGCTGGGTGCACTTCGGCGTCACCGTGGAGCCCTTCGGGAAGGATCACGCCACCGCCGGGGGATCCTACGACAGCGGCTCCCGGATCGCGCGGGAGATCTTCCATCGCGATCCCCCTTACCCGGTGATGTACGAATGGATCAGCCTGAAGGGTCGGGGCGCGATGCACTCCTCCAAGGGAGTGGCGGTGACCATCGACGAGATGCTGGAGATCGTCCCCCCCGAGGTGCTCCGCTACCTCATCGCCCGCACCCGTCCCGAACGGGCGATCGACTTCGATCCGGGCATGGGGCTTCTGCACCTCATCGATGAGTACGACCGCGTCGAGCGGGCGGCCGATAGCCGCGAGTACGAACTCTCCCGGATCGCTTCGGTTCCGACGCGGATACCGTTCCGTCACATGGTGACCATCGTCCAGATCGCGGCGGACCGCGAGAGCATCCTGCAGCGTCTGCGGAGAAGCGGCTATGACGTCCGCGATCCGGAGAACGTGCTGCGGCAGGCAGGGAGAGCTCTCGTTTGGCTGGAGAAGTACGCCCCCGATTCGGTCAGATTCGCAGTGACCGAGGACGTGCCGTCCGGGCTGGAGAACCTGGATCTGGACCAGCAGGCAGGGCTCAGTGCGTATCGGGATTACCTGATTGCCCTTCCCGCCTGGTCCGCGGAGGAGCTGCACAACGGGGTGTACGCAGTCGCCCAGGAGTCGGGGATCCCTGCCAAGAAAATATTTTCGGCCCTGTATATGGCGTTTCTGGGACAGGAGCGCGGTCCCAGGCTGGGCTGGTTTCTGGAAGCCCTAGGCAGGGATTTTGTCATCCAGAGGCTAAAGGAGGCAGTGGAGAGACGTGCGCAGTAAGGGATGCGTTCTCTGCCGCCGGGGGGCGAAGCTGGTGCTGTTCGTCACGGGACTGTGCAGACGTAACTGCTGGTACTGTCCGCTCTCCCGTGAGCGGAAGGATCGTGACGTGGTCTTTGCCAACGATCGAAAAGTTCATTCCGTTCGCGACGTGCTGGCGGAGGCAGAGGTCATGAGCGCCCTTGGGAGCGGAATCACCGGCGGTGAACCCCTCCTCGTCCTGGATCGCGTGGTGGAGTACTGCTCGAGCCTGAAAGACACCTTCGGGAGAGAACACCATATCCACCTCTACACGGGAAGCGCACCCGCGAGGGACGAACTGACCTCCCTCAGGGGATTCGTGGACGAGATCCGCCTCCACCCGCCGCAGGAGAGCTGGGCGCGGATCCTGGACTCCCCGTACGCCCGATCCGCGGAATGGGCGCGCGAGATGGGCTTCGAAGTGGGTATTGAGGTTCCCGCGCTCCCCGGGCTGGATGGACTCGTACCGTCGCTGCCGCTAATCGACTTTCTGAACATCAACGAACTCGAGTGGGGGGAGTACTGCGCAGACGAGATGCGGCGCAGAAGACTCTCCCCTGCCGACGGGCTCCACAACGCCATCAAAAACTCGCACCGCTGGGCGATTCCGCTCCGAAAGGAGAAGAAAGTGCACTGGTGCACATCCTCGTTCAAGGACTCCGTGCAGCTCCGGGAGCGCCTGAAGCGGATCGCCCGCAATACCGCCCGCCCGTTCGAGGAAGTGACCGGGGACGGGACCGTCGTTTATGGCGTGCTGGAAATGGATGGCCAAACGGGGGAGATCACCGCGCTCCTCCGGGGCGTGCCATGGGAGCAGGTAGAGAACCGGTTCGAGCTGGGGTGGAGAGATTTAAAGAGAATGGAGAACCGCCTGCCGGGAAACAAATTTATCATCGAGCGGTACCCCAATGGGGGTATTGTAGTGGAAGTGACGCCGCTGTGAAGCCGAGAACGGGTCTGGAGAGGCTGTACGAACGACTCCTCCTGCTGCAGTGCAGGCACATCCCGAACCATATCGGTGTGATCCAGGATGGCAATCGACGGTATGCGCGGGAGCGCGGGGTCGATACGGCCACCGGGCACCGCCTCGGGGCGGATACCACGGAAAAGATGCTGGACTGGGCCCGCGAGATCGGCATCAGATACATCACCCTTTACTCGTTCTCAACAGAGAACTTTAATCGAGACAAATGTGAAATCGAAGGTCTATTCAGCCTATTTTCAGACAGGTTCGATCGCATCGTCATGGACGAACGGGTCCACCGGAACCAGATCCGGGTCCGGGTCATCGGGGATCGCAGCAAGCTGCCGGAGTTCCTGCTGCGAAAGATCGAGGCGGCCGAGGAGGCGACGCGTATCTACAGCAGGTTCTTCCTCAACGTCGCCATCGCCTATGGCGGGAGGAACGAGATCGTGCATGCGGCACGCGCCATTCTCTCCCGGGTGAAGGAGGGATCGCTGCCGCCGGAAGCGATCACGACGCAGCTTGTGGAGAAGCACCTGAACGATGGACGCTACCTCCCACCCGTTGACCTGATCATCCGCACAGGAAACGAATGCCGCACCTCCAACTTCCTTCCCTGGCTGGCAAACGGCAATGAGTGTGCGGTCTACTTCTGCGCCCCGTACTGGCCCGTCTTCCGGAAGCTGGACCTTCTGCGCGCGATCCGGGTCTACGATCAGAGAATGCGGCTGAAGGAGCAGGATCGGAAACTTCTTTCCTCCTGAATATCAAGATCCGCCTCCGTGTTCGAAATCCGTGCTGCAGGGAAGCACCGCTCTCTTGAGCAGCCGATCCGGGAATGCGAATCGGTGTCGAGATGCAGGGAAGTTCCAGGAGCCACGGCCAGACGGCGTGGGGGACCCGCTCAATGGTGAAGGCGGTCACCTGCCGGATATTCATCCCGACGCTCGATTATCTGGCGGTATACCTTATTGCGAACCGCTACGAGATCGCACTTGTATTCGTGCTGGTGTCCAACCTGCCTTCAGGCCACGCATGCTGCATCCATGAGAGAGTCTGGGCGCGGATACAGAGGGTATGCACGGTCTGAAACGCGAGATGGCCGGAATGACCCCGAATGGACCACTGATCCGTTTACCGGCCGTAACGTCTCTTCCGATTCTGGTAGTCCCGGAGGGCCCGCAGGAAATCCACCCTCCGGAAGCGTTCCCAGTTGACATCGGAGAAGAAGAGTTCGCTGTACACGGACTGCCAGATCAGGAAATCCGTCAGGTGATCCTCGCCGGTCTTGATGACCAGATCCGGGGTGTACTTGAAGGTCAGGTAGGCCTCGATCATCTCTTCGTCCACAGCGTCGGGCGGGACGCCATCCTCCGCCATCTTGCGGATGCACGACGCGATCTCCGCTCTGCCGCTCTTGCCGATTGCCACTGTCACATTCATGCCCTCTCCCGACTCCTCGTTCGTATTTTCGTAATGCAGCCTCAGATGTGCGATGTCCCGGATCGCCCGGATCGAGGGGAGATACGGCTCCACGAGAAGGGGGTCTCTCGTGCTCACATGGAAAGTGCACCCGCGAATCCCGAGATCCCGGCACCATCGCACCACTTCCAAGATCTTGCCGGGTGCCGATGCGAGATCCCTTCCCGTGATCATGAAGCAGATGTGCTGCGGGAACAGCCGTAATTTCCGCTCCAGCAGACATTCATAGATCCAGTACATCAGCCAGACTCTCCTGCAGCTCCTCTGTCGCCTGCCAGCCGGCCAGAACCACGATCAGATCGCTCCCTGCACCTATTTTTTGGTATGGCCGTGATCGGGTTTTGCGGGGGATGGATCCTCGGGATTGGCACGATGATGCAGGCGCGGTCTGCACGATGACCGCCGTTTACCCCTGTACGATGCAGAGCGTCGGCTGAACATCGACCGGAAAGAGATTGCCGCAGATGCAGCAGCAGACGATGACCTGTCTCTCCCCCCGGATCTCCTCCTCGGTGAGGTCCAGCTTACGGACATACCGGCAGTAGGGGCAGACGATCGTCGCACGGATCATCGCGCCGCATCCTGTATGCATTCCCGGGAGCCATCCCGCAGGATGCCGGAGATCATACAATCATGACTTGGTTCCCATAAGGTTATACGGGTATCGGTGCCGCGGTGCCCGAGCGTCTCGAGCTGCCCGTCCGGTGCGGTTGCTGTACGGGTCGGCGACATCCCCGCGATGCGTTCACCGGCGCCTGTGCCGATGGCGCAGTTCGGGAATACTATAATGCTTGGATAATAAATACTCTTCTAGCAGTGTCATCCAGGCGAGAACCCATCGATGAATCCATCCCGGGGATTCAGGAGCGCCGGGATCGTTACGAGCGCGGCGGAGGCGTGCATGCAGCCCGACGTGCGTGAGGACGTTCTGGAAGCGATCCTGAACATGAAGGTGAAAGGGATCTCTCCGATATCCCTGCCGGAGATTGCTGCTACGCTTCAGGAAGAGCCTTCGAGGCTCGAAGAGGTGCTGCAGGAACTGGAGAAGGAGGGATCCGTCTCGAAGAGAGCGGACGGCATTCTGGAACTGACACAGAAGGGAAGCGAGATCGCTGAACGGGTGTGCCGGAAGCATCGTGTGCTGGAGTGTTTCTTATCGGAGATGCTCGGGGTCGACGGGAGGGCGGCATCCCGTCAGGCATGCCAGCTGGAGCACACAGTCTCGGACGAGACCATCGACAAGATCACCAGTCTGTTCGGCACACGCCGCCGGAGGAGGGGGGCCGGAAAGGGGGCACTGGAGAAGAGAGGGATCCGCTCGCTGCTGGCATTCGATGAAGGTGACGAGGTGACGGTCAGCATGATCCAGGGAGCGAGGAGGCTGGATCGGCTCGCCGCACTCGGTATCCTGCCGGGGGCGAGACTCCTGCTGCGAAGGAAGCTGCCCAACGATGCCATCGTGGTGCAGGTGAAGGAGTGTGACATCGCCCTGAGCCCCGAGATCGCCAGTTCCATCTTTGCGGAGAAGAGTCGATGAAGATCGCACTCATCGGAAATCCGAGCGTCGGAAAGTCGCTCATCTTCAACCAGCTCACCGGCCTCGGCGTGGAGGTGAGCAACTACCCGGGCACCACGGTCGCCCTGCAGCGGGGGAGCGTCTGCTACAAGCGGGAGATGATCGAGATCGTCGACCTCCCCGGCATCTACTCCCTTGACGGCGAATCGGAGGAGGAGCAGCTGGCGCGGGAGTACCTCAAGAAGGGCGGCGTGGATCTGGCTCTGGTCGTCGTCAACGCCACGCGTCTGGAGCGAAACCTCTTCCTCCTTCTCCAGGTCGCCGAGTGCGGAGTCCCGATGCTCGCCGTGCTCAATATGATCGACGAGGTGGAGAGCGGGGGCTACGAGATCGATATCGACAGACTGCGCGAGATCCTGGGCATTGAAGTGCTGACCACAGCCGCTCCCGAAGGGCGGGGGATAGAGAGGATCATTCCCGCCGCCCTCTTCTCAGCGCGCCCTTCCCCGGTGAGGATACCCTACGACTACCATATCGAGGGGGCCGTACGCAGCCTGGAGAAAGTCGAGGGAGCCGCCCGGGCGGAGGCGATCCTGGCGCTTCTGGGCATCGCCGAGAAGCCCGAGCTGCTGGAGGCGGCCACTGCGATCGTGGAGGAGATCGAGAAGACGCACCGCATGACCGTGCGGCAGATCATCGAGGCCAACCGTCACCATTTCGCCCATCAGATCGCCCTCAAAGTTATCAGAAGGAGAGATGTCCCTCCCTCGTTCGACCTGGACAGGCTGTTCACCCGAACAATACCCGGCATCCCCCTCATGATCGCCATCATGCTTGCCATGCTGCTCACAGTCTTTACCGTGGGGTCCTTCCTGGAGGAGGTGATCACCGGACTCTTCGATATTCTGCTGCTCCAGCCGATCGCGGCCCTCGCTCTCCCGCCGCTCGTCGGCACGGTGGCGATCGCCGTGGCGCTCGCACTCCAGGCCGGCTTCGGGATCGCATTCCCCTTTGTGCTGACCTTCTACATGCTCCTCGCGCTGATCGAAGACTCCGGCTACATGACCCGTGTCGCGTTCCTCGCCGACAAGACTATGCACCAGTTCGGCCTCCACGGTGAGGCGGTGATCCCTCTCGTACTCGCCTTCGGGTGCAATGTACCGGCGGTGATGGCAACAAAGAATCTGCAAAGCCGGCGAGAGAGAATGATCGCCGCGACCCTGGTCACCATGGTGCCCTGTTCCGCCCGCACCGTTATCATCACGGGCATCGTGGCGGCCTTCATCGGCATCGTTGCAGCGCTCAGTGTGTACACGATCGTGCTTCTCCTGGTGCTGATCACCGGCCTGATCCTCTCCAAAACAGTATCCGGGGAACGGTTCGGGATGATCCTGGAGATGGTGCCCCTGCGGCGCCCGGATCCCCTGCTCGTCCTGCGCAAATCCTGGACGCGCCTCCGCGAGTTCCTCTTCGTCGCGATGCCTCTGCTGATCGCCGGCAGCATCGTCCTGAGCCTGCTGGAGTTCTTCGGCATCCTCGCTATCTTCCAGGATCTCGTCTCCCCCCTCTTCGTGGATCTGCTCGGTCTCCCGCCGTATGCCGCAACTGCCCTGCTATTCGGCATCCTCCGAAAAGAGATGGCATTCGAGACGCTCGCCGTGCTCGCAGGCACAGCGGACCTGCCCCTCGTGATGACTTCTCTGCAGCTCTTCGTCTTTGCCGTTGTCAGCACGCTCTTTGTGCCCTGCATCTCCACGATCGCCATCCTGTACCGGCAACTGAATGCCCGCACGGCCCTGCTGGTATCGATCTACACGGTGCTGCTGGGCCTCGTAGTAGGAGCTACAATCCACAGGGTGGCAATCTGATGGGGAGGCGATGGATCGATGCATCTGCAGTGGTCGAAAAACCGATTCGCGCCACGCCCGGTTCGACGTCGCCGTCAGACCCGGGGAGGTGAGACACCGTGCTGACATTCGTGGGTCTGGGACTCTATGACGAGCGCGACATCTCCTGCAAGGGGCTCGAATGTGTCCGAAAGGCGGATCATGTCTACCTGGAATGCTACACCTCGAGGCTCACGGGCACGACGGTGGACCGCCTGCAGGCGTTCTTTGGAAAGCCGCTGCAGCTGCTGGAGAGGAATGCGATCGAACAGGATCCTGCCGAACTCCTCGACCGTGCCCGGAATGGGCGGGTCGTCCTCCTCACCGGCGGCGATCCCATGGTATCCACCACTCACATCGATCTGCGCCTTCGAGCGGCGGCGGCAGGCATCCCGACGCACATCATCCACGGGGCGTCCATATCCACGGCGGTCTGCGGCATCACCGGGCTCCAGAACTACCGCTTCGGAAAGTCATGCTCCATCCCGTACCCCCGCAAGGGATGGTTTCCGCTCACACCCTGGGAGACCGTCCGCATCAACCTGGAGCTGAATCTCCATACTCTGGTATTCCTGGACATCCAGCCGGATCGCTGCATGACCATCCCGGAAGGGATCGAACTCCTGGAGAGGATGGCGCACACGGCGGGGGAAGAGCTGCCCTCGCTGTACGTGGGAGTCGCCCGTGCCGGGTCCCGGAATCCGCGCGTGGCGGCAGGAAGCGGTGAAGCGCTGAAACGCATAGATTTCGGACCGCCTCTCCACGTTCTCGCCGTACCGGCGGAACTGCATCCGATGGAGAGGGAGTACCTGGATACGTTCGCTCGCCTATGAGAATCGATGCAGCCGGCAGGGAGCTGGAACGGGCGCTCCTCACCCTCGCATGCACGCCCCCCGAGAACACCGCGCTCCACCGCGTTGCAGATGAGATCCGGGAGATGGCATCCGCCTACTGCCGGGATGGCCGTGCCTTTTTCGAGCGGGGTGACCGCGTGAACGCCCTTGCCGCCTACTCCTATGCTCACGGGTGGATCGAGGGGGGACGGTATCTGGGGCTGATCGTCCTGGAAGGATCCACAGCCCTGCCCCGCTTCACGGAACGGGTTCCGGATGCCGTGCAGCCCCTTCTGGAGGAGAAGGCGCGCCGCTACGGCAGTCTTCTGATGCGCGGGCTGCAGGCGCTTGAGTTCGCCCCCGAACGCAGCACAGCCCTCCACGGGGCTGCTCTCCATGCCACGCGGGTGGCTGAGGGGATGGTTGCCGCAGGATCCGGGTATCACCGCGGCGGGGATGCGGAGAATGCGCTGGCATGCTACAGCTACGGGTTCGCCTGGCTGGATGCGGGGATCCGAGCCGGTCTCTTTCGGATCTCCTGCGACCGGGATCTCTTCACGATATGAATCTGCTTCGAATGCAATGGACTAATTTATGGATACGTAAACCAATATGTGAGAAGCTGTATCGGCGGAATGCTCGGCAGGACTGTTCGCACCTCCCCGGAGACGTGATCGATGAGAAAGAAATACAGGAAATGGTTCTGGATATCGATTCTCTTCAGCACCGCCGTCCTTGCAGCCGTGCTCTACTTCACGTTCGACGAGACCACCGTGGAGTATCTCTCGCGGATCGATCCCCTGTTCCTTATCCTGGCACTGGGTCTGCATGTGGCAGCCCTCGCTGTCTGGGCGGCGAAGATCCAGAAGATGGCGCAGTCACTCGGGTATCGGGTGGGATTTCTGTACTGCCTCAATCTGGTCAATGCAAACCTTCTGATAGCGGCGATCACGCCCTCCCAGGCCGGCGGGGAGCCGGTGCGTATCCACGAGCTCTATGCGGCGAACGTCAGGCTCGGAGATGCGACGGCGCTCGTCATCACCGAACGGATCCTGGACGGGTTCGTCCTGGCGATCGGCGGAGCTGTGACCATCTTCCTCCTGGGGACGATGAGTCTCTCGTCCTGGATCGGATGGCTGATCCTTGCCGCATGGATCGGGGTGATCTCGATCCTGTTGATCTTCTTCTACTCGATGAATAACCCGGATCTCCTCAAACGACTGGCGAAACGGGCGAGCTCTCCGTTTACGCGAAAATGGGATCCCGATCGGGTGCAGCGGTTCGGAAATCGAGTCGACTGCGAGGTTGACAACTTCCACTCCAGTCTCTCGCTCTTCACGCACCAGGGGCGCCGGGGACTGCTGTGGGGCACGTTCCTAACGACGGTCTTCTGGAGTCTGGAGTTCCTCACGCCTTCGTTCATTCTGATGGGACTCGGTACATCGCCCCACTTCGTGGAATCCTTTGTCGCCCAGATCGTCATTGCCATCGTGATGATGGTCCCGCTGACGCCGGGCGGCTCCGGTGTCGCGGAGGTGAGCGCATACTCTCTCTACGCTCTCTTCGTGGATTCGGCCATTGTGGGCATATTCGTGATGCTGTGGCGCGCAATATTCTTTTACTTCAATATATCCCTCGGCGTGCTGTCCAGCATCCCGATCCTGCGGAGGAAGGTGGATCGTCTCGATCGCGATGGCAGGTGACAACGTTTAATACGAATAAGGATTACGTCCTCTCAGCGTTATGGATCTGGTCAAGTGTGCAGTCCAGGGGGTGTTCATCTCCGTCACAGAGCTGGGAACTGCCCCCACGGTCGTGCTGGATGTCGGCGGGGGTTCCTGCATCCCTGTCTACATCGGATTATGGGAGGCGATCTCCATCAGCAATGCCCTGAATAAAGACGTCCTGCCGCGCCCCATCACGCACGATCTCTTCATCGAGCTGCTGAACAATTTCGGGCTCTCGCTTGAGGAGCTGCACATCGACTCGCTCGAGGATGGGGTGTACTATGCGAAGATGGTGCTCCGGCAGGGCGATCGGTGCGAACTCCTGGACTGTCGCCCCAGCGATGGCATCGCTATTGCCCTCCGTGCCGGTGCGCCCATCCTCGTGGACAATGAAGTGATCCAGATGGCATCGATCAAGAGGGAGAATCTCCCCCAAGTGGTCGATATCAACAATTATTTCTGATGCCATTCCGGTCAGAGTGCAGATCGCGCGATATCCGATGAATGGCGGACACCCAGATGGCCGGACAATGGAGATGCCAGAATCAACCGAAGTTATGGATTTTAAAAGGATGCAGGGCAAATTATCATATGCAAAATTTTATAAGCGCAAATTTGAATAAGGTGTAATTAACCTTCCATTTCTGGAAAAGCAAAGAAATACATAGGAATATTAATAGAAAAATATAAATATAGTAACACCAAACTATTTTTCAGAACGCCATGGATGAGAGAACCCCTGAAGCCTCCCAGTTCTTCTGGCTGCTCGACGAGCTGAACTACGGGGTAGTGCTCATCGATACCGATCTCAAGATTCTGTGGCTGAACCACGCCCTGGAGGATCTCTTCGGTATACGGCGGGAGAATGTGCAGGGGCAGGATGTCCTATCTTTCATTCGGGAGGCGATCGTACCCCGGATCGACGACGGTGCATCGCTGCTGGAGCGGGCATCCGCGTCAGTGGCAGGAGGGGTCTCCATCCGGGACGTCGAATGTCACCTGAAAGAGCCCGTGGCCGGGGTGGAATGGCTCGACTACTCCAGCCAGATCGTCGAGAATGGTCCGTTCGCCGGCATGCGCATGGACATCTACCAGGATGTGACGCTCCGCAAGCAGCTCGAAGAGGAACTCGCCCAGCACTTCGGGCATCTGGGTGAGATGATAGAAGAGAGGACCAAAGAGCTGCGCGAATTGAATGAACAGCTCCAGCACGAGATCCAGGATCGGAGGAGGGTAGAAGAGGAGCTCTCGAAGGAGCGGGACTTCAGTTCCAGACTGATCCAGGGATCCCCCGCCTTCATGGTCGCGATCGACGCTCGGAGCCATGTGGTGATGATGAACGAATCCATGCTCCACGCTCTGGGGTTTACGCAGGAAGAAGTGATCGGAAAGAACTATTTCACCCAGTTCATCCCGGAGGAGGACCGCGAATCGCTCAGGGCGTTCCTTCAGGGGAAGATCTCGGCAAAGGAGCCGTTCGCCTACGAACACAGACTCCGCACGAAGGAGGGGCGTGAACTCCTGGTGGAGTGGCTGGGGAGGGTGGTGTATCGGGATACCGGTGAGTTCGATTATTTCTTCGGGATAGGCATCGACATCACCGAACGGAGGCGGGTGGAGTCGGCGCTGTCCCAGTCCGAGAATCTCTACCGCACCATTTTCGAGACGACAGGCTCGGCGACGATCATCATCAACGAAGATGCAACGATAGCCCTGGCAAACACCGAGTTCGAGCGGGTGTTCGGGTACTCCCAGGGCGAGACGGTGGGAAGGAGCTGGATCGACCTCATTCCCCGGGAAGATGGCGAGCGGATGAAGGAGTACCACCGTCTCCGCCTGATCGACCCGAATCTCGCTCCCCGCAACTATGAGATCCGTCTCATCGACAGGAAGGGGGATCTCCGGAATGTGGCCGTAACGATTGCCATGATTCCCGGCAGTGGGAAGAGCGTGGCCTCTCTTCTGGATATCACCGAGCGGAAGCGGGCGGAGGAGGAGATCCGGCAGCACAACAGGTACCTCTCGACGATAAACCAGGTGATCGCGGCAGTCGCATCCGCGGGAAGCCTGGACGAACTTCTGAACGTCGCTCTCGAGAGGACCGTTGCCCTCCTGGAGTTCGATGCGGGAGCGATCTACCTGGTCGATCCCCTGCGAAAGAAGGCGACGATGAAGGTGCAGAGGGGTCTGCCGGACTGGTATCTGAAACAGATGGAGACGCTCGATATCCAGGGGGCCCCCTACTCGCGGATATTCGGCGACGGGGAACCCTGGTACATGGAGAAGAAGGATATCGGAATTCTCTCCTTTGCGAGTATCCCTTTCCTGGCCGGAGAAGACGTGATCGGTGCGGTTCACCTCGCCACCGCGAAGCAGTATCCCTTCACCGAGAAGGAGAGGGATATCCTCGGGTCGATCAGCCGGCAGATTGGAAGCGCAATCCAGAAGCGGTTGCTCCAGGAGAAATTGGAGAAGGCGTACCGTGAGTCCACGCTCTACCTGGATATCATCAGCCACGACATCAACAATGCCAACAACGTCTCCATCATGTACGCCGAACTTCTATCGGACATGCTCGAGGGGGAGAAGAAGGAGTTCGCGGAGAAACTGGTTGCGAGCATCAGGAGGAGCATCGAGATTATCGGCAACGTCTCGAAGATCCGCAGGGTGTACGAGGACAGACCGGTTCTCAAACCCATCGACCTGGACTCCGTCATCCGCTCCGAGATCCGCACCTTCCCGGATGCGGCGATCAGCTATGACGGCACCGACGTCATGGTGACTGCGGACTATCTCCTCGCCGAGGTGTTCGCCAACCTCATCGGCAACAGCCTGAAGTTCGGCGGACCTCATGTCTCCATCGCCATCCGCATCGAGGAGCGGGATGACGAGGTGGAAGTCACCGTCGAGGACAATGGACCCGGTATATCCGATAAGGTCAAACCGCTCATCTTCAACCGATTCCAGCGGGGGGAGTCGAAGGCCAGCGGCAAGGGTCTCGGGCTCTATCTCTCGCGGATGCTGGTGGAGCGGTACGGGGGGACGATATGGGTGGAGGATCGGGTGCAGTCCCACCCCGAGATGGGTGTCGCCATCAAGTTCAGGCTGAAGAAGGCCTGAGTTCTCCGCTCTGTCGAGAAGTTCTCCGGCGTTTTTGATCCTGCAGATATTATTCCCTCCCGTCTTGATTCGGTCCTCCTCTCCCCGCAGCCCTGTAAGGGCCGACCCATCCCTTGGGAGAGGGGGAATCGTGCGATAGGCCTGCAGGGGCCCGTGAATCCCAAACAGGATATCTCCAGGGCTATCGCAAGAAGGGGTTGGGGCCCCGCCTGCAAAGATGACAGCCGTCCCGCAGCACACTCTCTGATCGATGAGGATTTCGACAGGGCCGAGTTCTCCGATCGGCAGGTGAACTGTTCGACTCTCTCCGATCGCCCCGCGGCTCGTTCCCGATCGTCGGTGGTGCGGGAAGGGGGGGTTCGGATTGCCCCTCCAGCCCTGAGGGCTGATCCCCGGCGTAACCCCGACCGATCCTCGACCGCCCGCTGATCGCGCTCCTTCGTAGGAATGAGGATTTCCACGCTTCCCGCACCCAATCGGGCATCAGGCCCGCTTCCGGATAGCCGGGCGACTTCCCCTGCGTTATGCCCACGGGATACGGGTGCGATACCCTCCGGGGGAGGGATCACGACCGTATCGGAATCTTCCCTCCCCGATGGCTCCGACCTTGACATTCAGCCTCCAACCCGCAGGTCGAGGGATCTTGATAAACAATTCCATGTTCCGGCAAAATTGTTCGGATACGACAGGAAGCATGCTACCGAAAAGAAATCCTCGTGAATTTATCGGGATGCGCGAAGTGCTGGATCCAGAACAGGGCAGGAGCTCCTGCCGCCCTCCATGAGCCTCCACACCGCCAGGACGATATGTCAGCGGGGAGGATGGCGGCACCGTCTCTGCCCTTCATGAACGTGCAACGACGTCCGCGTTCGTGTGGGGGACCGAGCCTCTGTATCTCCGGAAGGTCAGCACACTCTGCCGTCGCGGTTCTCCGCACAGCATCAGGAGTGGGCTGATACCCCCGCCACCTTCTCTTCCGCCGCCCTCTCCTATGGCATGGCCCTGTCGCGCAAGGAGGAAGAGGGGCCCGGGGTCAAAAAGCGAGGCATCCCGGGTGCCGCACCACGGGGCACCCGGGAGAGAAAAGGCTCCCGATGAAGGAACACCATCCTCGCGGGCGGATGGAGAACCCTTATTGGGGATGACCCCATCCGATCGGGAGGACATCCTGGGTGCGACCGGTCCGGATACAGATCCCTGGCTCTTCCTGTCCGGACCTACCGGCATGGCGAGGGATGCGCAGGAGGGGTATCGGAGGGGTAGGGCTGCATGGGGATTCACCGCCTGCGGCGCTCCAGTTCCCCGAGAACCGCATCCAGTTCGATATCCGCAGCCCGGAGCGCCACGAGCACGTGGAAGACGAGATCGGCCGCCTCACTGACCGTCCGCTCGGCAACTCCCCCTTTTACAGCGAGGATGAACTCCACTGCCTCCTCGCCGACCTTCTCCAGCACCCTGTCGATGCCCTTCTCGTCCTGGATGAGCCGGCTCACGTAGGACTGCGGCGAAGGTCTGGCGACCCGCTCATCGATGACTTCCCACAGCTCCGACAGTATCTCTATCCTTGCCATACTCCTCCTCGGCGAGCAGCACTTCGTTCAGATTCAGCTGCAGGAACCGCCTGCACAGCATTCTGGCCTTCTCCACGTTGATCCCGCCCTTTCCGATGGCGATACCCAGATCGCTCTTCTTTCTGACCCGGACATTGATCGAGTTCTTTTCAGGATCGACCTCCACGGCGACCACCTCGGCGGGTTTGAAGATGTTGGCGATGAACCGATCCCGATCCTCGGCGTATTCGACCATCTCGATCTTCCGTCCGAGCACTCTCTGCATCTTCTTGATATTTTCCCCTTTTCTCCCGATCGCGAGCCCCATGTCGCCCGGTTTCATCACGTAGATAACCCGATCGAAGCGTTCGTCGATGATGCAGTCCAAGGCAGTGGATTTCGTGAGAATTCTGAGTTCTTCTATGTATCGCCTCTCTTTAAAGCCGATTGTGCGTTCCATCGAATTGTCCAACTAATCGTTTCTATTGCAGGCCAATAAACCTAACTCTTTAGCGGACGACTCTCTCGAAGCGGTTCCAGGGCTCTCCGCGGAGGGCTCGATTTTCCAATAGATCCCCTCATATGGAGGTTTACGATCCTGATACAATGGCCAGGTGGCTGGGGATCGATCAGGCACGGGGTGAGATCCCGTGTATCCTCCATCTCGCGCCGCGTCTGGGAAAGATCCCCTGCAGGACAGGAGATTCCGTCCAGAATAGTCGATCTCGAATGCAGAGATTGGTACTGCACGGTTCTTCATCTACCCTCCTTCGCACGGACGAGGGGGTCTTCCGCGATACTCGCAATTCCATACAGGCCTATCACACTATCCTCCTGCCCTCGGCGAGGGGAGGAGGCGGCCCGTTCCGGGCCGCGGGGAAGGGACGATCTGAACCCCTGTAACCAATAGTATATCTGTGAGATAGGCGGATACGCCCGGGATAACTTCCCAGAGGAGAAGTCCCTGAAAGACCCGCTCTGGCCTTTTCGGTTGCCTCACGGCAGGAGCACGATTCTCGTCTCGGATCCGAATGCTGGTGGCCGCTCTATCGCACGAAGGGGTAGAAGGAAGCGAGGTCCCACCCCGAAGATACCAGAGAGCCGTACCACACCCCCTACACCTCCCTCCGATGGCCAGGGATGGATATGCTCTAGACGCCAGGCAGCGGTCGAGACCAACCCAACACAGATATTATCGAGATAGGTTCTCGAACGTGAGATCGATCGTATGCACTCAATCGGCATTCCGAACAAGTCATCGGACTCATCCCTCTCTTTTTTGCCTCAGCAGCCAAAATCACTATTCTGACAGGATTTTTTCAGATAATTGCTGAATGCATTTCCAACTGGATACGGCATAATATACCAGAATAATTCCTGATGACAGTAAAAACAGACCGAGTCCGAGAAGATTCACTCCCAACCCTCCCTGAGCTGGTGGAAGATAGTCCGATGGGTGGAAGAAGATACTGTAGATGATTGCGACAAATCCCGCAACACAAGCGGCAGCTGCCGCGAATGAAAGGACTAACATGAATCGGATGGATGGCGGTTGTCGTACGAGAGAGCGGCCTTCCGGTGTCAATTCGTAATATATCCATTTATGGCCATTGTCAATGCAGTTAATGATTCCAGCGGCACTCATCCTCTCGAGATGTTCGTGAACCGTGGCTTTTGCGAGGTTTAGATCTCTGGACAGTTCGCTCACGGTCATTTTGCGCTTCTCTAATTTTTTCAGGATATCTATTCTCGTGTCGGAGGCGAGCAGTTTGAGTAGCGACCTATCCAAAATAATCTGTTTAGGTATCAACACTCTGATCCTCTATGGAAGATCATATAAATTCTTTTGAATCAACCCGTCTGATCCCTGTCTGCTGGATCTCTCAGGCTCACCCTATCAAGTATGTATCCTACGGCTGCCACAATTGCTGCCCCATGCAGAGGAACCGTGATCCATACGATATAGTCGTTTGTAGCGACGATGCCGGGGACCAGCAGGTTGAGAAGAGAGTGCAAACCCTGTGCAAAGAAGAAAGGAATGTAGCACCCATAAACCCCGATTACAATCAGGATACCGGTGTGGGGTGTTGAGGTGAGAATGAAAACGCCAATCAGACCCCAGATCCACCCAACGATGGCACCGATTTTCCATGCCTTCATTCCTGTAAACCCCGAAAAAGATCAGCTTATTGTTGCACTCACGGGCAACCTGATTGTGTTGTTGTGTATATCCATTCCATGGAATATCCATATCGGTTTGAAGAATTCCTGATCGACGTCTCGATTTTCTGCGTAATATCCGAGGTAGATATCGGATATCACGATTCCCTCCAGGGGTGACGGGTATCTCGTTACCAGCTCGCCCCGGTTGAGCTTCCCATAGGCCTGCTCTGCGGTGATGATCGGAACTTCTCCAGTGTATTCTACAGTACGCCAGACTTTGTCAATCTGGAGAAGCTATCCATTCTCGCCTAAGGCAATCCAGATCTCAGCACCCGGACCGATGACTGGCATCCCCTGGAGCTGTTGTTCGTATATGACCAGAGTCCACTGCGGGTACTGTTCTTCGATTGTCTCTGTTGTGAGATTGTACCTGTTGATCTGAACCCGCTCAACTTTATGGAGAACCGCATCTACTGGAAGACCGCCGTATTTTTCCAGGGCTTTCAATGCCATCGCCGGGGCCTCCTATTCAGAGGGGATGCTCGGTTTGATCGCCATTAATCTCTCCGAACCAAAGGTGAATGCTTCTTTTTCTATCACCCTGAACATCGGGGCTGTGTCTGGAGATGCAGGAAATTCTGTATTCAGGTTGAATTTACTGAACGGAGATTGAAGCTTGTAAGGTCTCGAACCATCATCGATTATAATTCCGAGCGATGCAATTGCCACCACAAGGATGGCAAGAATTGTGCCAAATACGATCCAGGTATGTTTCATTATCTCCTCTCCGTTTAACACGCCCAGCTATCGTAGTAGATTGCGTCGTCGTCCGGATTTTCGTTCGGTGCTACATAACCCTGCCCGGATAAGTGGTCGTTCAAAAGTTGAGTTTGGGTATCAAATATGACTCTGGCAGTTACATCCGAGCCAAATACTTCTTGAGTTGCCTGCTGCCATGCGTATCCAATAGTATGATCGTAATCAATGCAATTACGCAGGAACCTGTCAGGGAGTTCCACATACGCTGCTTCGAGCGTCGAAAATCCTAAAATTCCATGCGAGTACTCCAGTGCACCACCCCATTGCAGGTTAGCCAGTATGTGACATGCATCGATTACGACCCACTTATCTGTATAATCCCACTTTTTATACACTTCTCCTCGATCAAAATCTCCAAAAGGATAATTCGAAAACTCTATGTGGGTTTCTCCTAGCAAGTTGATCCCGTGTCCGAAGTGGTTGTGAAATTCAGCCTCATCCAGCCCTTGGTATCCAGACTGCGAATAACCGAGATCGTATTCATTTACATTCCAATCTACTTCGTAGAATTTCTGAGACCATTCTGCGTTATTTAACCGATTTTTCACTGCATGGGATACGCCTGTTCCGAAAGGGTACAGATCTTCAGAGTGGTCATACTGCTCCACATTTGTAATGGAGTACTGGTATGCTGATACCGGAACACTCAAAGCGCTCAAAAGAATAAGAGCCAGGATTCCAGCTCCTATCGATTTGTTTCTCAAACAGATCACTCCTCGTGTTCCATTTTCTTACGCATGATCTCCTGATCGCACCGCAAGATTTCCATCCCGTCGTTCAGGATAACACACGTTCCAGAGAGTTTTCATATCGTTCGAACTCTTGGACAAGGGAAATTTATCTGTAAAAGATTTAAAAATACGAAAAATGTCAGGTTTTCCCTGACATATCCGATAGATTAAAATATCACCTGTCCTGAACGGGATGATGCATAGGATATTGACAAATCGTCGTGAAGGGTATATTGCCCTTCCCACCTCTGGTACGACAGGAACGATCTCAGGTTTTCAGGTCCTGGACTACCCCTCCCGTAACTTTCGGTGATTGAAAAAGTATCTCATAAAGAAGTCACCGATCAGGGAATATGGGAATGATCTCTATGGCTCACCGCAAGCTCCACGCTTATCACGGATCTCAAGAACGGCTGGGAGGCCTATTGCCGAGATCGAGTCTCTATAAAAAAATTGACTGTCTCGGGCAAAGAAATCCAGAAGTAAACGCCTTTACCGATGTGGGGCTGTGTATCCATGAAGGGTTGTCTGCTCGATGTATCTGATGAATTCCTGGAATTTCAAGTTTGACTGTGAGGTCATCCCAAAACCCTCCAGATCATGCGGGCACAGGCCAGGTATATGAGCCCCAGGAATG
>JASEFH010000024.1 GCA_030019205.1 Methanomicrobiales archaeon | reverse complement strand
AGTCCCTCATTCACGTATGCGTCATGCTCCGGTAAAGCTCTTGTGGTTGAGAGAGGTGATTCGAAATCCTCCTTCTTATGTCAAAGACATATCCACGCATAAGAACAACCGGTCCCTGATATCCAGGGCTGGAGCAGCACCTGCAGAATCCTATACGATATCGGATGTGGGCGGATATTCTTCTCGCACTCGCCTTCGCCATACCTTTGCGGATGCTATGCCGAAGGTTTCCCTGCGCACAATCGGGGGGAGGGCGGTTCTTCGCATGAGCATTAATAATCCTGTCTCTCGCATTCATACTCCTCTCGATATCCTGCCCGATACATTCAGTTCTGGCGATGAATTTTTCATCGAGAGGTTCTGGTTCGGAATCCGGTCGAAATGCATGTTCTCCTTGAAGGGGGATAGGAGCTCTTCCTGAAGGGACAGATAAACACGGCGAAGTCTCGGGTTCGAATCCCGACGAGCCCATCCTGACACACATTACAACGTCGGAAAAATTAGTTATTCCTGGGGGTGGATGATCGCTTTCAGACTGCCGTCCCGCGGTCGGGCCGTCAGGAGAAACCCTTCGACCGTCTTCTGCAGGGGGAGGACATGGGTGATCATATCGGCCACGTTGACTCTGCTGTACTGGATCCACTTCAGGGCCGTACAGAGATTGTGGAGATCGGCAGCATAGGAATGAGTGATCGTGACCTCTCTCTGCCACAGGTTCCAGAGGTTGATCCCGGACTGGTGTTCGGGAGGGGTGGGGGCGAAGAAGAGGATCGTGCCCCCCGCCCCGACCGCGTCGAGGGACTGCTGCACGCAGACGGGGACCGGTGCCGTCATGATGACGGTGTCTGCGCCCGGCCCGCCGTTCAACTCTTTGAACGTCCCGGGAACGTCCTCCGTGGCGGAGATGGCCGCATCGGCGCCGAACTTTCGGGCGAGCTCCAGCCGATCGGGATCGACGTCGGAGACCGCGATGAACCCCGCACCGTTCGAGCGGGCCGCCTGGACGTGCAGCAGGCCGGTGATACCGGCGCCGATGATCAGGACGGATCGGCCGTCCGAGGTCGGGGCCCAGTGCTGCCCGCGCAGAACGCTGCCGAGGGGTTCGACGAAGGTCCCCGCATCGAAAGAGACCGTGTCGGGAAGGCGCAGGATGCCCCGGTCCACGTTGATCGCGGGCAGGACGACGTATTCTGCAAACGCCCCGTATGCATTCTTGAATTTCGTTCTCTGCAGCGTGTCGCAGGCCGTCGTGTGCCCGCGGATGCAGGCATTGCAGGTATTGCAGGGGACGTGATGGGTGACCACGACCCGGTCTCCCACGCTCCACTTCGGATCCGCGCCGGAGCCGACTTCTGCGATGGTTCCCGTGCATTCGTGCCCGAACGCCCCGATGCCCCCCGGTCTGCCGGCACGCCGGATCCGGTACCACTCCATGACATCCGAGCCGCAGACGCCGCATGCCATGACCTTGACTCTGATCTCTCCCGGCCCGACGGAGAGATCGTCGACGTCCTCGACGCGGATGTCGCTGTTCGCGTAGTAGACGGCTGCTCGCATCCTGTTCACCGTGGGGAGTGCATACAAGGTATGAGAGATCACTCGAGCCGGGATGCCCCGGGCAGAGAGGCATTGTAGATGTCCAGGGCTTCCCTGACCGTATGATCCTCGTGGACGATGGAGCGGATCGCCTGGATCATGCCGATCGGGTTATCGTCCTGGAAGATGTTCCGCCCGAAATCGACTCCCGCGGCACCCGCCTGGATCGCGTTGTAGACCACCTGAAGAGAGTCGGGGGGGCTGGTGCGTTTTCCTCCGGCGACGACGACCGCCGTGGGAGCGACCGCGTCGACCAGCCGGGAGAACTCCTCGCAGTAATAGGTCTTGACGATCCGGGCCCCGGCGTCCTGGCAGATGCGGGATGCGAGAGCCAGGTAGCGCAGGTCCCGGACCATGTCTTTGCCGACGGCGGTCACGGCCAGAACGGGAATTCCGTACTCTTCGGCCCGGTTGATCGTATCCGTGAGGTTCAGGATCGTCTGCTGCTGGTGGGGCGAGCCGATGTACACGCTGACGGCGACGCCGGCCGCATCCATCCGGATGGCTTCCTGGATGGTGACCGTGATCTTCTCGTCGCTCAAGTCTTCGAATAGAACGCTGTTACCCCCCGAGACCCGCAGCATGATGGGTTTCGATCCGAGATCTTCGGGCGCGATATTGCTCCGCACCGCTCCTCGCGTCGTCATCAGGCAGTCGCAGTAGGGCAGCAGGGTCTTTATCGTTTTACTCATATTGCGCAGGCCCGTCGTCGGCCCCTGGAAGTAGGGGTGGTCGATCGCGAGCATGACCACCCGGTTGTCTTTCGGGTCGATGATCCGGTTCATCCGGCTCTGAATTCCAACGTCGAGATATACCATAGGGACACTTCACGAGGAATATTATGCACGGCGATACCAATAAAAACCTGGGTTTATTCCTGCGCCGGTCGGACGATCCGGTATCCCTTCTCTGTCAGCCAGCGGTGGAATTCGTGGGTAGAATGGATACAGTGGGACGCACAGATCGCCCGGATCTCTTCGTATCCGGGGGACTTCTCGACTTCCCGATTCAGCAGCAGCTGAATCGGACACCTGACATCGTTGCAGTATTCCCGGCGCCTGTACTCGGTATACCCCTCTATCGGCCGCATGATAGATACTCAGCACTGCGATGAAAAAGGGTTGCGGAATACCATGCATGCGGAAATGGTTCTGCGATATGCACCACCGGTAGGGACCCATCGCTCGGTATCAATCCCTCGACGGCGGCAGATCCGCAACGGTCCGGCGGGAGGTGTAACCGGTGCCTCGGATCCCCTGACCGTGGCGACAGCCCAACCCCCTTCTTCACGATCCGCAGAAGGGCGGGACTCTTCGCTCACAGGCTCGCATCGTGGCGGCTTTCGGTTCTCGCTGCCAGCTCTATCTCTTCGCAGGTGTGCAGGGTAGTCGAGAGGAATGGCAACAGGCACCCGGTAATTGTAAAATGGGGTGATTCTCACACTTCTGCGGCTTCCACCCGGACCCTGCCAATGATTAGCTCCTCTTCTGGTGGAGTCTTCTCATCCTCCTCGTGCAGTGCCAGAATGTGTGCCTCAATCGCCTCTTTGATATTTCTCATCGTCTCATCGATCGTGTCACCCTGACTGAAACATCTCGGGAGTGCCGGAACATCGGCCCAGTAGCCTCCTTCTTCAGCCGGGTGTATCAACACGGTATATTCTAGCATAGATCTTCCCCCGATAGCAACCGTTCAAACTCTTCTTCGGCCAGCCCCGCTCTCTTTATTACCGCTTTGAGGAGACCAATCTTCAGCTCCCTGGATATCGGGATGGTGATCAGCTGCCCATTCGGCATCCTGATGTTCCGATGATCCCCTTTGCCCTGTCACACGATACCGCCCGCGCGAACGAGAGCCTTGACCACATCGGATCCCCTTATGCCCCGGAACTGTGTCACTATACCTGTCCGTATCCTTCAGGGTTGTAACTAAACTTTCCTGTTACACTCCTCCTTGCACACCGGTTCCACGCAATACCTCTGAACTCCAGAACCGAGTGTCTCTGGGCTTCGGATCAACTGGCCCGAGGATCTCAACCCTTCCGGGGAGTAAAGACGGGAGAACCTCTGAAGCGAGATTGCAGCGATTAGTTTCGCCATAAGGCATGCCACGGTCTGGATGCGACTGCCCTGTGTGGATACCTGCCATAAAAACACTGGTACCTGCTGTGATGGCAGGGCGTATCCGGGGAAGAGCAACAGGAAGCCCTGTGGGGACCGATGCTACGATAGCCTGCACGATACTCGCTGTAATGGCATGGTGTACGAGGGTACCAATACGGAGCATACTATAATGGCGCGATATACTCCGGTTAATGTGAGCAGCACTACGCGCGTCTTGAACGAGCTCAATGCCTCCAGCATGCAGGCAATCGGCGTGCCCGATGGTAAAAACCGGGACTTCGTCGAAATCCCCATGGAGAAGATGCTGACGGTTTTGCAGGTATTCTCAGGAGAGGGGTCTCGCCCTCCCCCACGTCCGTGCTATAGAGAGATCTCTCCTCGGTATTCAGACAGCCTTATCGCACCAGTCCCCTCCCCTCGGTGAGGGGAGTGGGCGGCCCGCAACGGGCTGCGGGGAGGGGAGGATCGGACAATCGCCGGATTATCCGCGGGATAGGTGCAACAATACCCGGAGGACTTATCAATAGGGCGAAAATATGCTCAATTGAGGATTATGTATCCTCAATTGAAGTAAATAATCATCCGTGCCAGTGAATTCTCAATCGAAAAAAACAGTTGTGTTTATGCCTCGACCTCGATCGACGGGGTGAACTTCGTGGAGGCACGCCTCGCCTCTTCGATCTCCGGCAGGATGCCGAGCTCTTTGGCGTTCTCGAGGTGCAGCGCGATCGCTTCCAGGATATTCTGGCCTCCCGGGGACTGTCCCCGCAGCGGGACACCTCCCGTTCAGCGCACCTGGCCACGAAGGCTCCTTCCTCTTCCCGGATGGCAATGGTTAAATGGTATTTCGTCCTGCCTGCAGGGAGTATTTGCGGGTTCAGCTGTCTGATCGTTATCATCGATAAAAAAAGCCGCATTCGTAGGAGAATGAGGGCGACATTGTGTCGTTCGCTTAGGGGAAAAAGCCAAAAGAATTCTCGCACATTCCCTCACGAATATCAGCTGTCCTGCCCTTTCTCTGGCGTGTCATCTCATCCCGTGCAAAGCTGCCAGCCCGGGGCACGGGTCGATACCCATGGCCCGGCACCTCTCGCACGCCGGAAACCCGAACAGCCCTTTCGATATGTTCTCCAGAGCGAACTCCGCCGTTCGAACGGCTCTTTCGAAATCGACGGGTATCTCGACGAAGCGGTTCAGCCCGGTGAAGTAGAGATACGGTTTCACGGGCTGCCGCAGGATCTGCTCCGCCGCCGCCGTGTAAACGGCCATCTGGAGCTCGTACTTCTGTATCTGCCCGGAAATGTCCGCATCCTCGACGTGGCCCGTCTTGTAGTCGATCAGGGCCCAGGAGCCGTCTGCCAGACGGACGAGGCGGTCGATCTTCCCCCCGAATACGGCTCCCGCGAACCGGCAGACGAAGGGGACCTCCCGTCGGTCCTCCGCGGCGTTCGTCATGAGGGGGGAGGCGAGGAACCGGCGGCAGAGATCGGCCAGGGCCGCGACCTTCTCCGGGTCCCGGATGCCGTAGCGGCGGGCGGCGGCCTCGGGGTCCCGCCCCTGGAAGATCTCGTGGACGAGGAGGCCGCGGGTCCGTGCGGTCTCCGCGAAGACGGAGAGGGTGGGGTCGGTCTCGCGGACGCCCAGGCGGTAGCGGCGGTGGTACTCCCTCGGGCAGCGGAGGTAGTGCTCGATCTCGCTCGCAGAGCAGGTATGCGGGGCCTCGGGGATGGCCACGGGCGCGAGGTGCCCGGGGAGGGCGGGGGGCGCCGGGAGGGCGCCGGGCGGCAGGTCGATGCGTTGCGGTTGCGGGCGGCGGATCTCGGCCGGGATCGCGTCCGGGTCCGAGACGATGGACACCGTGACGGGCGGGGCGCCGTTCGGCGGGACGAACGGGATGCTGCCCCGCCGGATCGCCTCGTCGGTGAGGCCCAGGCAGCAGTAGAGCCAGTCGATGCGGTTCCGGCAGTCTTCCAGGCATGCGGGGCTCTCCTTCGGGCGGATCCCGCAGACGATCAGGTGGTCTTTTGCCCGCGTCGTCGCGACGTAGAAGAGCCTTCTGCGCTCGGCCAGGAGCTTCTGGTTGTGCTCGTCGCGCATCACCCGCAGGACGGGGGAGGGCTCCATCTCGAAACCGTTCTCTGGATTGGGGACGGCGACCCCGATGCCGAACTCCTCGTCGACGAGGAGGGCGGCGTTGTCGGAGGGCATGGCTGCGGCCATGTCCGGGACGACCACGATCGGGAACTCCAGACCCTTGGAGGCGTGGACGGTCATGACACTCACGGCGTTGCCGCTCTCCGGGTCGAGCGGGGCCTCGCCCTCCCTCTGCTCCGCGACGATTCTGCGGCGGAGATCCTCGACGAACTCCCCCAGAGAGGCGGCAACCGCGCTTCGGGCGGAGCGGGCCATGCCGACCAGCTTCTCCACGTTGGCGATCGCCTGCTGGCCCCCGGGCACCCCCCCGTAGACGGCGAAGACGGCAGAGTCCCGCAGGATCCGTTCGATCAGAAGGGCGGTGGGCTCGCGGTGTGCGTGCTCGAGCCAGGATTCCAGGCGGGCGGCGGCGGGTGCGAGATCGGGATCCGCTGCTGCGGAGCGGCGGAGACGGTCATGGAGGGTGCCTCCGCCCCCGCTGCGGGCGATGCGATAGAGCGCCGCGTCGGAGAGGGAGACATAGGGCGAGCGGAGGACCCCGTAGAGGGCAACGTCGTCGGACGGACTGTCCAGGAATCGGAGCAGGTTGTAGAGGTCGAAGATCTCCTGGCGGCGGTAGAAGCCGATGCCGGCGTGGATGTGGTAGGGGATGCCGTACTTCCGCAGCGCCCATTCGAAGTAACCCAGGTTGGAGCGGCGCTCCAGGAGGATGGCGACGTCCCGGTATTCCGCGGGGCGCGGGGTGCCGAGATGCCCGCCGGCGGCGTCCCAGTAGACCGGCAGCCGCTCGCGTTCGATCGTGTGCTGGATCTTCCGCGCCACCATCTCCGCCTCGGCCATCGCCCGGGCGACAGCGTCGCCGTCCGGGGGACTGAGGAGGATGGCGACGGAGCCCCGATCTCCCTGCCGCCGCTCGGTTCCCCGAAGGGGATCGTAGCCGAACTCCCAGGGCTTGTCCGCGTCCGCCAGCAATGCCGAGAAGAGATAATTGACGAAACCCAGCACCTCCGGGGCGCTTCGGAAGTTTACGTCAAGGCCGATCTCCCTCCCGTTCAGCCCCTCGACGATCGCCCTCTTCGTCCGCTTGAACTGGGTCACGTCCGCGTTCCGGAAGAGGTAGATGGACTGTTTGGGGTCCCCCACTACGAAGATCTTCGCGGCGGGGAGATCGCCCAGGATCCGCCATAGGATCCGGCACTGGGGCGGATCCGTGTCCTGGAACTCGTCCACCAGGATGTAGCGGAACCGATTCCGGAAATGGCTGGCGACCAGCCCGTCGTTCTCGCGGAAGAGGGTATGGGTGCGGTAGATCATGTCGGAGAAGTCGATCGCTCCGATCCGCGCCTTCGCCGCGTCGACAGCCTCGCGGTAGACGGAAAAGACGATCCCGAGATTCCGCAGGTAGCGGAGGGTTGCCCGGGAGAAGGGGGCGTCCGCTTCGAAGGAGAGGGCGAGGGCGGGACGGAGACGTCCCAGCACCCCGCGGAGATAGCCGAAAGCGTCGCGCAGGCGTCCGAGGTCGTCGCCCTGCCAGTTCCTGGCGCTCCCCATGGCCATGGTCCCGCTCCGGGTATCGGCCATGCGGACAAGGGCCCGGGCGGCGATCCCGGCAGGCCGATCGGGGGAGACGACGGAGAGGCAGTCCTCGACGGCCCGCAGGTAGCGCATGCCGCTGTCCCACTCCCCGGGATACCGTGCGGCCAGGTCGCGGAGTGTCTCGACTGCCTGCACCGCTTCCCCGTCGGCGAAGAATGCGGTGACGGCCGCCTCCCGGCGGTTCCGGAAGGCGCGGTCCCAGCGTTCGACGATCGCGCCCTCGTCGGCCCGGAGCTCCGCAAAGAAGGGGACCGCCGTCTCGCGGTGCTCGTAGAGTGTCAGCAGGTGGGCCTTCAGCCCGTAGGCCCCCACCGCCCGCAGGCAGTCGAGGAGGGCGTCCCGGTACTCCCCGCGGGGGCGGGTGTGGAAGAGGTCCTCGATCGCCTCCTCCCGGATCCGCTGCGACTCCCGGTCTTCCAGCACGGAGAATCCCGGATCCACGCCCGCCTCGAGCGGGAACTCCCGCAGCACCTGGCTGCAGAAGGAGTGAAACGTGGAGATGTTCGCCCACGGGAACTCCTCCCGGATCCGCTCCCACCGCTCCCCGCTCTTCCCGGCGATCGCGGAGCGGATGCGCTCCTTCATCTCCTTGGCCGCCTTCTCGGTGAAGGTGAGGGCGAGAATGGCGTCGACGGGGACGGCCCCGGACTCCAGGAGGTCAATGTACTTCTCCACGAGAACCTTCGTCTTCCCGGTCCCGGCGCCGGCTGTCACGCAGAGGCTCCTTGTGTGATCCAGGGCCTGACGCTGGCGTTCAGTGAGCGTCATCGGCTCCCTCCTCCCGGCGCAGCTCGAGGATCCGCAACGGGTCGAAGCGGCAGACGGTCGCGTACTCGCAGAAAGAGGGGCAGCGATCGATCTCCGCCGCCGGGTGGAAGAGCCCGCTGCGGATATTCGCGGTGTGGCGGCGGGCATTGGCGAGGGAGTCCGCGAGGACGCGGCGGAAGTCTTCGTCTCTGCAGGACGCGTCCTTCGAGAACGGCGCGAAGGCATTCGCGCATGACGGATCCCAGAGGGCCGCGTACTTCCGGATTTTCCGGGGGCGGACGGTGTAGTAGACACCCCCGATGCCCCGCCGCTTTGTCAGACGCTCGAGAGCGGCGATGTAGAGCGGCAGCTGGAACGACACTCCATCCCGGATGTCCCGGAAGCGGGGGTGGACGCCGCCCGTCTTGTAATCAAGGATGACGAAGGACCCGTCCTCCGCCATATCCACACGGTCGATCTTGCCCCGGATCAGGATCGCGTCGTCGTCCCCCAGCGGCACGGGATCCGGCACCGAGGCGGCGTCGCACCCGCCCTCCGCGATAGGGAGCCCGAAGGAGAACTCGAAGTGCGCGGGCAGGAAGGAGGACGTGCCGCTCTCGTACCGCAGAAATTGCTCCAGGAGCCCGGGGCCCATGCCGTTCTGGCCCAGGAACTCCTCCCGGGTCGCCTCCCAGAGCGGGCTGTCCCGGGCGTAGCGCTCCATGCACCTCCGGGCCACAGCGGAGACGGTCTCCAGCGCCCGAGGGAGGTGGACCTCCGTGATCGCTCCATGGCCCGATGACCGCCACTCCGTGAAGAAACGGAAGGCGATCTCGTGGAGGAGACTGCCCCGCTCCTTCGCGGTGAGTTCCGGTTCGAGGTCCGGGAAGGGCTCCAGGTGCAGGACGTAGCGGAGGTAGAAGCGGAAGGGACAGGCGGCATAGGTCTCGAGCATGGTGGGGGAGTAGACCTGCTGCCGGTCGAACGCATGCCCGAGCTCCGCGCAGATCGCCGCGTCCCCCGAGAGCACACCGTCGTGGGCGGAGCGGTAGCTACCCCGCCGGTCGCAGTTCTCGACGTTCAGGCGGGAGACGATATCCGCAAGGTCGCGGTGGGGCGCGGGCGCCGCTCCCGAGGAGAGGGCCGCCCCCAGGCGGGTGTCGGCGTCCAGGAGGGAGTGGCGGCAGGGAGCCGCATCCCAGGGGCGAACCGTCGCGGCCGCCATGAGGTCGACCAGGAACCGCGAGGAGATCAGGACGGAATCGCCGTCGGATTCCGCGGAGCTCAGGTACACACCCTCCCTCCCCGCGAGGAGCGCAGCGATGAAGTGGTAGCGCTCCTCGCGGAGGACCTCAGCCCGTGTCCGCGTCCCCATCCGGCGGATCTCCTGATCGTTCGTGAACGGGAGGCGGGTCGTCAGGCGGGGCATCTCCCCCTCGACGAGATCCGCGATGAAGGTATAGGCGAACGAAGCATGGGCCAGCTCGCGGATGCCCAGCACCTGGACCGCGTGCGGGTTCCGCAGCGGAGTGCTGCGGGCATCCGAGACGAGCGTGGAGAGGAGGCGGTGGAAGTCGGGCAGGGTCAGGGGCGGGTGGGCGTCGGAGAAGCGCTCCAGGGCGTCCAGGATGGCGGCGATCTGCGCGAGATCGGCGTTCTCCCGGGCAGCTGCACCGCCGGTTGCCAGATCGCGGGGATACTCCAGGCGGTTGAGGAGGAAGCGGAGGGCGGAGACGTGCCCCCCGATGCTCTTTTCCCCCTCCAGCGCCTTCAGATCCTCGAAGAGTCGGAGGAGGCCGTCCCGCATGCGCTCCAGGTGTGCGAGGGCCTGCCCGCCGCTCCCCGGGGATGCCTCCCGGATCGTTCGAAGGCGGGCGTCCAGGTGGAGGAGCCATTCCGCCCGCCCCCCGAGGATGCGGGAGATCCGGGACTCGACATCCACGTCGTCCGCGGAGAGGCGGGCGGTGCGGCCCCGGTAGTTCCAGGTGTAGCGGATGTAGGGGGACTTCAGGAGCGCGACCACGTGCTCCCGGCGGTAGTCGAACGCGGCGACCGCCAGGACCTGGAAGACCGTCTGGACGATCCGCGACTGCGCCAGGGGTTCACCGCTGGCGGCGTCGAAGGGGATCCCGAAGTCCGGGAAGACGCCCGAGACCCGTGCGACGCCCCGCGAGAGATCGGGGAAGGCGACGGCGATCTCACCGGGGGCCACCCCGGCGTCGATCAGGGAGCGGATCTCCTCTGCGATGGAACGGATCTCGGTCGTGCGGTCCCTGCGGGTGCCGATGGCGATCCGGGGGGATGCATCCCACCGGGGACGCGGGGAGAAGATGGCGGCGATATTCGATCGGAGGGGGGAACCCGGCTCGACGGCATGGACAGTGTCCGGATTCAGCCAGGAGCCGCCGTCCGGGAAGACTCGGGCGTCGCCGCCGGAGGAGAGCGAGCAGACGCGGGTCTCCGCATGGTCCTGCAGGGCGCGGATGAACTCCCGCTCGAGCGGCAGGGGCTCGTAGAGTCCGTAGAAGAAGATTGCGCGGTAGCGGAACGAGGGGTGATCCGCCAGCCACCGGATCGCCCACCGCAGGACGGTATCACCATCGACCCGGCGGTTCTCCTCCAGGTAGCGGGTGTAGGCATCGAAGATACACCGGATCTGATCGCTCTTCCCGCTCTGCAGGTCGCCCAGGCAATCCGGATAGGGGACCTTCCGGGTTATGAGGACGGAGACGAGCGTCTGCAGGTCGCTGACGAGCCTGGGAGAAGGGGAGCCGCGGGAGTAGAAGATCGGCAGCCGTTCGCGGTTCACGGAGAGGAGATGCGCGAGAACCAGTTTCACCTCGATGTCGGAGAGAGGGGATGCATCCGCCGCATGGGCCTCGAAGAGGGTGCGGGCGAGATCCCGCAGCGTCGTGATGGACGAGGGGATGAAAGGCAGACCCTCGCCCGCCAGGCGGCGCTGGAGCACCTGCGCGATCCGGGCCGTGGGGGCGACGAAGACCGTGGCAAAGGGGTGGTCCCTGAGGACCTCTCTGAATTCCGAGAATAGAGCATCCAGGTTCTCCCCGGGGAGCGCAAGATAGAGTGCCGTCCGAGACATGCCAGCACTTTTTCTTTTGGCAATGGTAATATTTGCATGTACTCATTTCAATTTGTATATTAGAGGAATGAGAGGGGATTATGGCGAAATTCGGTGGAAAAACGGCATTCATCGCTGGAACCGGTGGAAGCCGTGGCAGGAGCATCCATAACGCCGGGAGATGACAGAGATCCTGTCCTTCTCCGCGGGATCCACCGCCTGGCGAACGGTATGACCCGGCCGTGCATCAGAACCGCTCTGTGAAACGATCGCGATATTCGGCCTGCCAGGGAAAAACAGATTGTAATAAGATATCCATGGATTGAAAATTGACGCTCTCCGGTGTTCATGGTTTGGGCAGCAACCATGGTGTCTTCTGGAATATCAGCCCCGGCATATCCTTGCACCTGCCTTCACCGTGCCGCTGCGCATCGAGTCCGGGGGCTCGCTCATGCAAGCACCGACAGGGATCCCGATCCTCGTATTTATCCTTCTTTCCGGTATACTGCCCAATTCTTACACCGCAACGGAAGAGTTCCCTATCAGGGGATTCTGACAGGGATGCGGGGTAATTTTTCCGTTCTCCTCGAACGGTGAATTGAGGGGGAGATCGAACGATGAAGAGAAAACAGGGAAGTTAAAAATTGTCTCCTGGATATGCATTCCGAAGCAGTAGCGGATGCAGAGACGCGATCCGAACTCCTGGGGTTCCATGATCCTGCTGAAGAGGGGGCACTGAAGTGCACTTCGATGGTGCAAGAATGCCAGGAACTACCCTGGCTCCTTCCAGTGAGAACAGGGCCGGCACGGAAGAGACAAGCCCCGCCCGATCAACAGCAGGCCCGGGCCGGGGCGGAATCGGCACGGCTTCCCGGGATATGCCCGTTTCGGTCGACTTCTGCCTTCCCTCCCTCTACGGCATCAGCCCGGATCTTCGCACCCTGCATACCCCGGTTCGGATCCTCTGGTCCAGCCACTCGGAGATCGGCTCGATGCGAATAGTCCTGCCCTGGATCGCCTCCGATCCCGATTCGGATCCTGTAGCGACTGGACCTTCTTTCAAGGAGCAGGCATCCAAAGACTCGCAGTGCGCCGGGCTCCCTCGTATTATTGCGGCTTCCCTTTGCCCCACACGGGGTTATGAATTATCCGGACCGTTCGGATCCGGCTCGCGGATCCATTCCTGTTGCCTGATGAAGCTTCTCCTAGAGTCGTGCACGAGCAGCCCTCCCTCTTTGCCCGTTGTCAGCCCCGCGTCCCCGGCATCCTCCCGGGATTCTCCGATGATCATCGGGGTATCACTCCGGGCCCGATGGCAATCCTGATCCGCGGGCTGATCGCCGCGCTACAGGACGCCTTCAGGCGGACTTACAGGGCATCCAGCTGCTCCTCGAGGCCGGCATCGGACGGGATGGAGGCAGCTCGCCTACCCGCGTGTGCTGGGGTGAACCATAACGGAGGTTCGGGCTGAACCCGCAAAGACCGAACCGGGTAGTGGAACCGGTAGGGCGGGGTAACGGAGGTATGGAGACGATCGAGGATGCAACGTCTTCGATGGGACCGCAATATTCCCGGCAGCCCCGACCATGTGCGGCCAACCTGCCAATCTGGCAGCTATTTACCACCGTTCGGCATATATCCGGGTATGGAGGAAGTACCCCGGAGAGAGAAGAGGATTCTTGCCGCCATTGTCATAGGCCTGATTCTCCTGGGGGTCGTGGCGGGCATCTCTCTACTGACAGCTCCAGCACAATCTCCGGATGGGCAACATGCGGATGTCGCCGGGCCGCAGGATACGCCAAGCGGTTCCGTTGCAGCCGCTCGCATCGAAGCCGTGGATACCAGCCAGGTGCGATTGGATACCAATTCTCCGGTCAGGATTCGCATTGCCAACACGGGCCAGATACCCCTATCCAAGGAACGTATCGATATGAAACTGGGCAGGGATTTCTTTCTCATCGGGTATCAGGAGAGATCGTACACGATGACGTATACCGAAACAATTCAACCCGCTTCGAATTATACCTTCACGATGCACTTCACTGTTCCTTCGCAGTATTCCGGAGTGCCGCTGGCTGGGACGTATAAAGCCGAAGCAAACCTGTATGTAAACGATGTGTTCGCGGACACCTGGAAAGGCACGGTTGTTCTGTCATAAGGCGAAGTATTCCTCCCCGGCCTGTGCCGCCGCAGGATCGGGGGTTATGTGGACTTTGTGCCGGCATCCGGCACTTCGGAAGTGGCCGGTGCAGTCGCGCGGGTCGGCTCGCCCGATCCCGGCTCGCTATACAGGATTCCGGTCCGGACGAAGTTCGAGCAGTGGTCCGCACCGTTGATACCCCCGTTTGACGGCCACAGCGGACAGCGTCCCGTCCGGCCTGGATTCTGGTTCTCCGGAAGGAGGGAGCCGAAGCAAAGGGTCGCGATCGATACGGAATCAGTGATCGTCGTAGACGAACAGGATCTCGTCTTCGACCATATGCTGCTCCTCCTCCTCGCACTCGCTCCAGGATCGGGCCGAAGGCGTAGTAATGAAGCTCCCGAGCAGGGTGAGGATGCCAAGGACGATGACGGCGAGTCCCGGGTAGAAGAGGGAAGGCAGGATGAGGGAATACCCAAAGCCGATCAGCAGGAGGCCCAGGAGAATGCCGAGGATATCCATCGTCAGAAGATCGGTGCACGCGAAATTAAGGGTATCGGGATCCTGCGATACCTATCGGTTTTTACCGATGAGATCCAGTTTCTGCAGGCGGGCGCGAATCGCGCCGGGCTGCCTCTGGAAATCGTCTGCGAGGGACTCGATTGTAGCGCCCTGGAGATAGGCCTGCGCGAGCCGGTCGTCCTCCTCAAAGGTCCACTTCTCGTAGGCCTTGGGATACCGGACGAGGACCTCTTTCGTTGAAGATACCTTCTGGGGTTCTGTTCTCTTCGGTTTGATCTCGTTCCTGTCGGGCGGTTTTTCCTTTATCCGCATCTTCTCCCGTTCCGCGTTGATCGCGGCCCACTGCCGATCGATCTCTGCTTGCTTTCGCTCTAGATCCATTTGTTTTTGTTCGATCTCCAATTGCTGCTTCACCAGCTCTTCCCTGGCCTGCTTGATCCTGGCCCACTCTGCATCGAGCTTCATCAACTCTTCCCGCATCAGGTAATCTTTCAGGGATTTCGTGATTGCCATCTGGAGCCCTCCCGTTAATCGAAGTATATTCTAAAAATAATATATTAATGAGTGGTATTTGGAGTTCGATTGTTTACTTCTTCGACATATGCGAGCAAAAACGGCTCTGCAGAAAAGATATCCGGCGTATTTTGCACCCATTTCCCCGGTTCCAGGGGTCGGGATCTGGTCCTCCCCTCCCCGCGGCCCGTCCCAAGCCGCCCCCTTCCCTCTCCAAGGGGTGGGGAAGAGTGCGATAGGCCTGTACGAGTCTGTACAAGAAACCTCCCCGCATTCGGGTTATCGCACGAAGGGGGGTGGGGGAGACCTCGTCCCTCCGGCGAAGATGCCAGCCCTCCCGGATCCTGTTTAGATGGGGATTTCGACAGAGTCGCAAAATCCACTTTTTCAAAGAGATCCGGCTGTCCAACCGCTAACGGTTAAATCCATCGCGGATCGCCTCCGCGGGCTTAACCGTCCCTGGATCTCGAGGCGTTCCCGATCCACTAGTTGCCTGGATGATGTAAGAAATCCAAATTTTTTGTTTTAAGTGTCTTAAGAGAACGCTCCGCCCCCTAATAGTATATGCCTTCCCCCGCGAGGAGTACCCCCTCGCCCTCCAGCCAGCCCTGCCGATCGCCGCTGGTCTCCAGGGTCACTCTATCCCTGTAGAGGTTATAGTTCCAGCCTCCCCTCCAGATCGAGTTTACGCCCTCGATGCTCATCTGGAGCGAGAGCGATGCCGGCTGGTCCGCGGTAAACCGGACGCAGACCGGGACCGTATAGGTGTACACCGACCCGCTGTACCTGTGGACAGGTGCCGTCCCGGGGAGGAACCGGCCACCGGGATGGAAGACGGGCTCGCTGGCGAGGGGGTCGCGTGTATCGATGGTGCGGTTCAGCGGAACCCTGGCAACGAGGGAGATCGGCATCAGCACCGGGGTCTCGTTCGAGTACTCGGTTGACGGCGGAAGGGTCGTCGGGCTCAGCCCCGGCTCTATCGGGATCGGGTAGGCACGGTACTCTGGCACCATCCGCGCAGCCCGGATGGCGAGCATCGGGCTGCCGTTTGCCTCCTCGATCGAGAGGTTCCAGTCCGGGGGAACGCCGTAGCCGCTCCCGTTCGCCAGGGCGTCGGCGAGGAACGCGGTTCCGTTCCGTTGCGGCGCCGGCAGGAGCAGGGTCACGTCCTCGATCGTGGTGTTGACCGAGAGCCGGATCTCGTAGGAGTAGTCGTGCCGCTCGCTCTGCCGCGTCTGCTGGTCCCACCGCCAGGCGATTCCTGCCAAAATCGCGGCAGGGATGAGAACCGCGGCGATTATGAGGGCAATCCGGCGCCGTCTTCGTTTCACCGCGTCTTCCATTCCGGAACCTCCCGGGAGCTCCCTGCTCCAACAACGTACCTGAGATCGCAATTGCCATAAGCTATTGGATAGGGACGTTGCCCACATCCTCCCGTGAGACTGCTGCCGCAGGGATGGGCTGTACGAACAGGCGAGACCTCCAGGCTGGCTTCAGGCTGAAGCGTTCCTGGTTGCATGATCTCGATTGCGCTCCGCATCCGTTTCCTGGATGACCGGAGCAGTCCCCGACCCGGAGCGTGGCCGGCGGGAAATGGCTTAAACCCGATGAGCAGGGAGAGACAGTTCGGGATAGGATGCCATCTGTAGTGCAGGCAGACTGAACAGATCTGCCATATTTGTATGGTCAACGTGCATATGTTGACGCGTGCCTCTTCCAACGACCGAAAAACAGTTCGGGTTCTTGGCGATGCGGCGAAAGGGCGTGCCCAACATCACGATAGCGAACCGCTTCAAGATATCCCGGCAGGCGGTGTCCCGGGCGCTTCTCGTCATGGACGGCAAGATCGAGACGGCGCTGCGGGAGATGGCGAAGGCAAACCAGATCGCAGTCGAAGCGATCGATACCGAACGGGGAGTCCTGCTCGGGCGGTCCATCCCGTTCCGGACCGCGGCGATCGTCTTAGTATCGGAGAAGCACGGCGTGCAGGTCTGGTACGAGCACGAGGGCGACTGCGGCGCCTGCCAGCGGTATGCCGAGTGCATCGGGCTGCTCTGGGACTATGCGGCTGAACTCGGCATCCGGCTCGAGAAGACTGCCGACCCGACGAAGATGGCCGACGAACTGTTCGAAAAAGTGAAGGCGATGGTATGATAACGAAGATATCGGAACTTATTCAGGGAGGGTTGGGGTGGTGCCCCATGGCAGCAGGTTCGAGACAGGAACCCGGCGGGGTGAGAGCGGTGGTGCAGCCGGGGAGAGCGATGGCTGCCGGGCCGGCAGATAAGCGTGCGATGCTCTTCATGCGGCTCACGTATGTGGTCGCAGGACTGTCGTGGGTTGTCGCCCTCTTCGCCCTCCCCTATCTCCCGGAGACCATTCCGATCCACTGGAACGCCTACGGCCAGGCGGACGGGTTTGCCAGCAGGCTGGTTGGAGCGTTCACCTTCTCCGCCATCATCACGCTGACCGCAGTTTTCCTGACCGTATCGCCCCGCTTCGAGCGCTGGCGGCACACATTCGACGATGGCGGCGAGATCTCTCCGCTATCGCGATCCTCGCAACGGTCAGCACGATCTCCGGGTTGCAGGCGCTGGTCCTCCTCTCGTCCGCCGGCGTGAACCTGCCGCTTGCGGTCGCCATCTCGATGCTGCTCGGATTCTTCCTGATCGGGAGCCTGATGCCGTCTATCCCGAGTAACATCGCGGTCGGGTTCCGCCTGCCGTGGACGATCCGGGACGAAATGGTCTGGAAGAAGACCCACGAACACGGCGGGGCGGTGCTTCTCCTCGCGGGCATCGTGATCGTGCCGGGGAGCGCGGTTGCCGGGCATGGACGATGCCCTTCGCCGTCGGGACCTCCGCCGCCGCCATCCTGTATGTCACGGTCTGGTCCTACCGCCTGTGGAGAAGCAGAGGGAAGGCGAAGGAGAACCTGCCATCATAGCCCTTCTGTCCCGCAGCACTCCTGACAAAGCTTCTGTTTTGAAAGATTCAGGGGGATCTCTCGGGAAGACCTGCGGCGGATACCCTCTCCTCCCGGTTCGATGGTCATCGACTCTCTTTTTACGAGCCCGATCAGGCAGGACGGGTAGGGCAGGCCCCATGGGTTCCCGAAGAACGCGCCCGCAAGGTGCTGGCATATCACATCGATGATCTCCGTATGTTCTGCTGACAGCCCGACCCGCAGGGAGGACTCGCTCCAGGCCCGCGCGGAATGGGCCGGGGTGAACGCCAGCCGGCGTCTCCCCGGGATATCGTCGAGGCGGTCGTGCATCCGGGTGAAATAGGCGCAGGAGACCGATATCGCCTCGAGAAACATGGGAGAGAAGCGCTGCCGGATGCCGTTCTCTCCCAGCAGGTCCCGGATCGAATCAGGGGTGGCAAAGTAGCCCGGGATGAAGATGGGGTTCAGTTCCTCTGCCGATAGGTATCCTTCGCGGCAGAGCGAGCAGCAGATATCCCGGAGATTGTTGTAGGCCGCCGATCCCGCCCACTGGTCCTCGCCCAGATCGGTCAGGTTCGCCAGAGTGCCCCACCCTCCGCGAGCTCGCGGGAGCGCTCAAGAAAGAACCTTCGCCAGTCGCCCTTCCACTTGAGAGCGAACTTATGCCGCTCGGGCCCGGGGATCTGGTTAGGCTGGATGCATGCGGGGTGCTGGGAGAACGTGGCATCCTCGGTCCTTGTATCCAGCCAGTGCATGGCGGTAGAAGAGAAGCCAAGGTGCACCCTCCCCGGGAGTTCGGGGAACGGCTCGTAGAACGAGCCCTGTATTCGGCACTGACATTTTCCAGCGCTGCCCGGTGCGAGCGTTCCCAGAAGCGGTGGAAAGGCACCGGATCGGCGATGTCCATGTAGATGAGCCGGATGGCCAGGGATGGATTGACCGCATGGATGAATTCGATGATACTCTCAAAGAGCTGGCTTGAGTTCGCCCCGTCGGCAGCCCCATCATCTGCAATGACAAGGGGCGCCTCCAGGGGCATGGCGGCCAGGCGGATCTGGACCGACTCGAGATAGGAGAGTATCCATGAGAGCACGAGACGATTCACCGCCCGGGCGGTATCGGGGATCTGGCTGTGATTGCTGCTCATGTCCGTCAGATACTGCCGGAACGGCAGATCAGGATGTTCGCCGGGAGGCATGCAGTGGTGCACCGCGGGGGCGGAGGTTCTGATCAGGAATGGTCCGGGATATAATGTAAGAATATTTGATATATCTGGTTCCAGGAGGGGATTCGATAGGGGAATGAATGGATTCTCTCCTCCATTGACGCCGGTCATCGGCTGTCGTGGGGGATCCATCCCGGTTAGTCCTCGACGCCCTTCATCTCCTCTTCTACAGGAGAATACAGTTCAAGCTGTGGCTCCTGGACAGGTCCCGGTCCGTAGACCCGCAGGAGCCTCGCAATGAACACCCGTGCCCACAGGTAGCCCACCGACGCTCCCAGGATGTTCCCGGCGACGATGCCCAGGTAGACACCCGGGACCCCGAGCCCGAGGACGACCCCCAGCAGGTAGATGAAGACCGCGATGAAGGCCAGGTTCCGCAGGATGTTGATCACAAGCGAGGTGAGGCCGTGGCCGGTCCCCTGGAAGATCGAGGAGGAGAAGATGCCCAGCGGGACGAAGGGGTAGAAGAGGCACATCGTCTGGAAGAAGAGGATGAAGCCCGGGATCAGGGGGGCGCTCTCCGGGGTGTACGTGAAGAGCCCGGTGAGCTGGGGGGCGAAGAGAAAGGTGAGGGCGCTCGTCGCCAGCGCGATCGCGACGCCGATCCGGATCGAGTACTGGTGGGCGATGCGGATCTTCTCGTACTCGCGGGCCCCGTAGGCGGCGCCGGCGACCGAGATCACGGAGGTGCCGATCCCGATCAGGGGGACGATCGCGAACATCACGATCCGCCACCCGGAGGTGTAGATGGCCACCGCGTCGGTCCCCGCAATGGAGACCAGGATCCCGTTGACCAGGATCACCACGAGCGACATCAGCAGGAACTCGATGCTCGCCGGGAGCCCCACACCCAGGATCTGGCGAAAGGTGCGGGGATCGGGGGCAAAGCCACGGAACGAGAGCTGGACGTAGGTGTCCCGCTTCACCGAGAACCAGTAGACGACGACTCCCATCACGGCTGCGATGGAGATGACGGTCGCCCAGGCCGCCCCGGCGACCCCCATCCCGGCCCCGTAGATCAGGATCGGGTCCAGGACGATGTTGAGGACCGAGGAGATGGCCATGGCGTACATCGTCCGCTTCGTATCCCCTTCCGCCCGCAGGATGGCATAGGCCATCTGGACGACGAGGAAGATGACGGTGCCCAGAAAGACGATCTGGCCGTACTCGACCGAGATATCGGTCACGGGTCCGGCCCCGAGCGCCTCCACGATGGGGCGGAGGAAGACGACAAAGAAGATCGTCAGCACCGCGGAGACGGCGAACGCGATCACCAGCGAGTGCGTGGCCGCACTCTCCGCTCCCGCCTTGTCCCGGGCTCCGATCCGCCGCGCGACCAGCGAAGTGGCACCGGCCCCCAGCCCGTTCGAGAGCCCGATCAGGATCATGAAGAGGGGGGCGATGAATCCCACGCCGGCGAGTGCATTCGACCCGAGCCCGGCCACCCAGATCGCATCGGCCAGGTTGTAGATCGCGATCAGGAACATGGCGACGATCAGGGGGCCGGAGAGCTTCCGGATCGCCCTCTTGGGATCGCCCCGGAGGAGGTGGATGCCACGGGTCACCTCCTTTTCCAGCGGGGGAGACGGGGACTCACGCGGTGTCGCAGTCATGCTCGACTCCGGCGATGGCAAGGCTGTGTTCGGCGAGGGTGCGCAGCAGATGGATCGCATCCTGCCGCTCCTGCTCCGAGAGGACGGCGAGGAGTTCCTCCTCCCAGCCGGCCTCGATCTCCAGGATCTCTGCGATGATCTCCTTCCCCTTTCCGGTCAGGTAGAGCCCGTAGGCCCGGCGGTTGTCGGGATCTACCCTGCGGCAGACAAAGGCGTCCTCTTCCAGGCGGCGCACCCCGCGGGCGATGGTCGCCTTGTCCAGGTGGAAGAAGCGGGCGATCGCCTCCTGGGAGACCCCCTCCCTCCGCGATAGGTAGAGGAGGACAGGGACCTGGGCGGCAGAGAGGCCGAGAGGTTTCAGGCGGGTGTTGAGCGCGACGATATGGTTGCGGCGGATGAGGGAGATCAGGGCTCCGAGGGGCAGGTCCGGGTGCATTGTACCTTATGTACTGGTGCGGAATCCCCCTTGAATGTTGGGATTGCAACAGTTGCGATGCCAACTATTTTCGATCCAGTTAGATGCAGACGTTTCCATCGCACCGCTCAACCGGGCGATTTGCTTCCCCAGCGGCCTTTTCCGTCCGGTTTACGGCCGCGGCGGATCGGCGTCTGGCCAGCGGGCGAGCGGAGTCCCGCTTACGCCCCGTATCGGCAGCTTCTAATGTTATGATTTCCAAGAGCACGCCAAGGGGCATTGACGCATGCAATTCCAGACACACGTCGCGGAGATACTGGTCCGGGCAGAAAAGGTGAAGAGTTTCCGGTTCGGGCGGCCGCCGGAGTTCACGTACGATCCCGGCCAGTGGATATTCGTCACCATCCGGGCTGACGGGGAGGAGACGACCAAGCATTTCAGCCTCTCGAGCTGCCCCACGGAAGAGGACTACATCGAATTCACCAAGAGGATCACCGATCACCCCTTCTCGCTGGCGCTCGATGCGCTTCGCCCGGGGGACTGGGCGTCCATCGACGGGCCCCATGGCCGCTTTACGTTCAGCGGTCAGCATCCCCGGGTGGGGATGATAACGGGAGGGATCGGTATCACCCCCATGCTGAGCATGATCCGCTATTGCACGGACATGGGGGCGCAGTCCCGAATCACGCTCCTGTATGGAAGCCGCAGTGAGGGGAACATCATCTTCCGCGAGGAACTGGCCGAACTGGAGAGGAGGAACGCGCTCCTGAAGGTCGTCCACTGCCTGTCACGCCCGGGCGACGCCTGGAAAGGGAGACGGGGGCATGTCAGTGCGCAGGTGATCGAAGAAGAGATACCGGATTACCGGGAGCGTGTCTTTTACGTATCCGGTCCTCCTGCGCTCGTCGCCGATCTGACCAGAGCACTCCGGACACTGGGTGTGCCGGAGGATCGGATACAAAGAGAGATCTTTCCGGGCTACTGAACGCATTCCTGCATCCGATGCCGCAGGCGGTTCGTCGATGGCGGTACGCCCCTTTTGCGGTTGTCGGGATTAACCCCAGAGATTTCTTTACCGGGGTGTTCGGTGGCTCTTCCGACAGTCATCCACCCTGGCGGGAGGCAGTGGCCGAAGGCCCGGGTCCGGCAATGCAGTTTAATACGTATAAAGCCTGAAGGGGAGAGGCATGGATGCAGAGGCAGGCCAGGTACAGATACCCTATTCCCCGGACGAAGCGGCCGTCCGCGACCTGCACAGCCAGCTGGTGGAAGGCTGGAACCGTGGCAGTGGCGTGGCCTTCGCCGCCCCCTTTGCTGATGACGCCGATTTCGTGGGATTCGACGGCACCTACCTGAAGGGGCGCCCTGCGATCGCCCGGTTCCACCAGCAGGTTTTGGACCTGTACGTCCCGGGCTCCCGTCTGGTGGGCAAGGTGCGGAGCGTGCGGTTTCTCTCGCCCGACATTGCCGTGATGCACGCGGTCGGGGGAATGGTGCGGGGCGGGCAGCGGGACCTGGACGAGGAGCGCAACTCCATCCAGACCATCGTCGCCGTGCGGGAGGATTCAGGCTGGAAGATCGCGGCGTTCCAGAACTCGCGGGCCTGGTACATCGGGAGGCCGAAGGAGGCCCAGGCGCTGACCGAGGAGCTCCGGCAACTGCTGTAGGGGAGGGGAGCGCTGCCGCGATCATCCTCGGTGCGCGCTGGATCCCTGATGCCGTAGAAGCGGCAGGCTCTGCACGAACTGGAGAATATCAGCCCGTCTCCACCTTCTGGAGCACCACCGCCCTGCTGAACAGCACCTTCGGCCGTTTCACGGTTCGGAACCCGGCCGAATGAGCGGATTCTACCATTCTCTCGAACTCTGCAGCCGGGACCTCCCCCTTCGGCTCGACAACGAGCAGGCTTCCCCCCGGCACGAGGAGGGCGGCAATCTCTCGAAGCAGCCTCCCCGCATCCGGGACCTCGTGGACCACGTAGAAGGCCAGGGCAAAATCGGCGCATTCTCGTCTGGAACAATCCAGAGTATCCGTCCTGGCCCTGTGCAGGCGGATGCGTGGCAGAAGGCCCTCCTCCTGTGCCGTCTCCTGCACCTTCTGCAGCATCGCCTCCTGGAGGTCGACGGCGATGACCTTGCCCGTACCTCCTACCATGCGGGCCATCGCCCGCGTAAAGAATCCGGAGCCGGATCCGATATCCAGCACCACATCCCCCGGGCGGATGAAATCACCGAGGATCTTCTGCGGCGGGTGCACCAGTCGGCGGACCCGGTTGTCCAGCAGGGCGGCCCGGGATGCGGGATAGACATGGGATCGACCGTTCACCGTCTCGTTGCCTCCTGATGGGTGCCGGGAAGGGAGAGCGGGATTCTTGCACGTATCCGGACATTTTGGATCGTGCCAGGATGCCTTCCCGTACCCGCCTTTGTGATCCCTTCCGCTTTTCGGCATCTGCCGGTCGGGGGCAAGGCGGCTCCATTTTCAGGGGATGAGCGACAGGACCGCATTCACCAGCACTCCCGCAAGGATGGCGACGCTGAAACTGAGCAGCGTTCCGAGCAGGATGTACTCCCCCTCCTGCCGCGTGGCCTCGAACCGGAAGATCGACTTGGCCGTCACCAGGAACCCGATGGCCGTGTACTCCTGGAGGAGGACGAACGTCAGGATGAGGATCCGTTCCAGGTACCCGATCCACCTGCCGGCCTTGTCCAGGCTCTTCCGCTGCTCCGGGGCGGCAGAAGGAGGCGTCCGTTTCCACCTCTGGATGATCCGCCCGATCAGGGGGCCGCTGGGCCAGACGACCAGGAGATAGGCGGCCAGGATGATGAGGACGTGCAGGGGGGAGATAAGCGCCTCGCTGCCGATCCCGGCGGCAAACACCATGGGAATGAGCTTGGGTATACCGGGGTTAAAAGGTGTCGAAGTCCCCTGTTGGGTGTCATTCCGCTTTTTCCAGCGGTTCTTCGACGCAGTACTCCGGTATGAGCGACTCGAAGCGGTCCAGGAACTCCTGCACCGCGGAGAAACCCGCCGCCCGCAGCTGCTGGGAGATAGCGGGCTGCGTGATCCCGAGCATCTCTGCAGCGCGGGCCTGGTTCCCTTCCGTGATGCGGTGGAAGACGGCGGCGGCCTGCCTCCCCGTCCACCTCTCCATGAGCTCGTCCAACAGTGCGCACTCCACGCTCAGTTCCGCGTTGGCGTCCTTCCAGGGCGTCCGCACGATCAGGTGCCGCTGCGTCCTGTCCAGCTGCTCGAGGGCGGCGCCCGAGAGCCGGAAGGCCTCGCCGTCCATCCTTTCGAGCTGCTCGGCAAAGTAGGAGATCCTCCCGATGCCGACGGCAATGCGCGCATCTGCTCTGTTCGCAAGATCCGCCGAAAGCAGGCTCGTGCGGATGAACAGGGCGGCTTCCAGCCCCTTTTTGGGGAAGGGCAGGTACACCTGGAGACTGTCTCCCCGGAAGAAGTAGTAGTCTACGGTGGGCGGGGCACGCGGTGGCGGCATCCGGAAGGCGTAGAACTGCCGCATCCGGGAGAGGGTGGTCTCCAGGTGCTGCAGCACCTCGGTCCTCTCCGACGCGCTGTAGCGGGAGGACCCGACGAGATCGCCCGTCAGGATCGCAAAGAGCCGCTGCGCAGGATCGTGCCCCATATGTACCACATGCCACCCGGAATGGAGGCGGTAACAGTGAGTTATATCGGCATAATATAAGTATTTTCGCTTATATAAATATGATATAAGCGATACCGAGCCTCTCCTGTCTCGACAGGAACCGCATCCGCAACCTGCCGGGTGCGAACAGGCCTGGCCGCCCGGGCTCGGGGCATGATGCTCCGCTCATTGGCATCGCGAAACGGGGATGAGCGGGAAGGGAATGCACCGTGCCCCGCAGTTCAGAGAATGCCCCTTCGGACGACACCCGTCCCAGCTTCACCGCACGACTGGTGCTCTTCTCACGCGGAGGGGCATGAACCCAATCCTTATCCCGAGCATCCGAGATATTCGGAAGCGGCACCCCGTATGGAAACGCCGTGGCCACTACCGGCACTCTCGACACTGGCCGCCCCGCACAGGCCGAAGATTCCCTCGCTGAGGCGAACGGTGAGAAGAGGCATCGCCGCCTACCTCATCCTCGCCTTCGGGATCGCCTGGGCACTCTGGATTCCCCTCTGGCTGCTCTGGATCCCCGCATCGAGGGGCGTCGCGCCGCTGGCGTTCATTGCGGGGGCGTTCGCGCCGGCGATCGCGGCGGCCATCGTCCGCCTCGTGGTGACGCGGGATGGGTTTGCCGACGCCGCCCTCGCGGTCAACCTGCGGCGGGCCTGGCCCTACTACCTCTTCGCCGGGCTCTGGCCGTTCCTCGTTCTTGCGGGAATCCCGGCCCTTTCTTTCGTGCTCGGCGGGGCAGTAGGCGCGCTCTCCCTGCCGCCGGAAGCCCTGCCGGGGCTCCTGGATGCGCCCCGGTACGGGGCGCTCCTCCTGAACGCCCTCATCCTTACGCCGCTCTTCTTCGGCGAGGAGTTCGGCTGGCGGGGTTACCTGCAGATCCGCCTGTTCGGCGACCGCCCGCTGCTGGCGGCTATATCAACCGGCGCGATCTGGGGCGTCTGGCAGTTACCCGCGGTGCTGGCAGGCTACCTGCCCAACCAGCACGGGCTCTTAAGCCTGGTTTCCATCCCCGTGTACATGATCCTCTTCTCGATCGTGCTCGGCTGGCTGCGGCTGCGGGCGGAGAGCGTCTGGGCGCCGAGCCTGGCCCACTCGGCGAACACCACGATCGTTCCCCGGCTGGGCGCGATCCTGCCTGTCGGGAGCGGGTACGGGGACCTGTTCTTCCTGCCGGCCGGACTCCTTTTCCTGGGCGCGCTCGGCCTTCTCTGCATCGGGATCGTGGCAGGCGGGGGGCTGGCCTCCAGGAAGCGCCGGTAAGGATCCGGATCACGGGCATCTGCCATTCCGGAAACGCATGGGAAGGGAGATGGGGGAGATACCGGTGCGAAGCTGCTCTTCCGCGCAGGGCCGCATCCCTAGAAGCCTGCACCGGGGAACGAGGGCGACAGATCCTTCGTCGCCTGCGGGATTCCGTCTATAACCGAAACCCCGGATTTTTATCAAAAAGGGTCCTGTAGAGGTCCGTGAAGAGCGAGACATACTCCCGGGCCCTCTCCGTGCTCCGGTAGACCCGCTTCTCTCCCTCGCGGACGACCGCAAGGTAGCCCTTCCCCGCGAGGAATTCCAGGTAGTCCTGCCCGATCCGGGAGTTCAGGTCGCAGCGGTTGACTATTTGCGTGAAAGAGCGCGGAGTGCGGCAGAAGACCAGGATCTCCCAGTAGATCTCGTACGGGGTGCGCCTCGGCATCTCAATCCCGCTCCAGGGTGCTCTTCAAGGCCCCCTCCGCCCGGGCGGTCTCCTCCAGGCGCCCCTCCCAGGCGGCCGCGTACCGGGCGAAGAGGATGGAGACGAGCAGGGCGGCAGCGGCCATGCCCGCCGTGACGATCACCCCGCCAATCCCCAGGTATACGGCATAGGTCTCCAGGGCTCCGCCCATGGAGCCCGCCAGCCCTGCGAGCTGGATTGCCCGGACCACGCCGAGGAACAGGAAGATCGCTCCCCCGATCCGGGAGACCAGGATCATCCTCCGCACCGTGGGTCGCCTCTCCCGGTAGAGGGCCATCATCCCGATCATGAGCCGGAGGATCTCCTCGTCGCTCTCCTGCAGGGCACGGGCTTCGTCCCGGAGATCGTCCACGTCGCCCAGGATCCCGGCGCTCCCCGCGAGCCACCAGATCCCGACCGCGGCGGCGATGCCGCCCAGGAGGAGGGATACGAGCGGCAGTATGCCGCCGCCATCGGCCAGCTGCGGGATGTTGACGACGACGGCGCTGATCCCGAAGGCCATCGCCAGCGCGGCAAAAACGATGTTCATGAGGGAGAGGATGAAGAAACTCCTCGCCTCCTCGCGGAACGTGCTCCTGAGGTCTCCCGTGCTTCTCACGTACTGCAGGTCGTCGGCTGCCGTCATAAGAATCCATGAAAGTTCGTTACATACCGGTGAACCGGAGGAGGGACGAACTTTTCGAAAGCCATCGCAGGACGTCTCTCCGGGCCTTCAGCTGGATTGCTCCATTTCCCCACCACTCCGACGACCTTGTGGTTCGCCGCCAGGGTGGCATGCAGGAAGCGGCTCCAGCAGCCCGAAGGGGGTCCGCCCCCGAGAAACTCCAGGTGCTCCTCAATGGCCCGGATGGTCCAATCAAGGGGCCTGTCATCGCGGTATCCGCCAGCCGGCGTATCCGCTTCAGCACTCCCCCGCGGGATCTTCTGATCAGCCGATACCTGAGGCTGGTATCGCTTTTAACGGGATAGTATGCTGCGCTGGCATGTGAAAGAGGTGCTCACCCATTGTTCGGACACAATCTATATAACTCTGGAACAGGTAAACACTCGAAAAATTTCGACGCTAAGGTGGCATTATGGCAACAGTTGCACGCGAAGTGGTTGAAAAAACAGGCATCGACCTCGGGAAACTCCTGGAGATGCTGGTGAAGAATGCATCGGCCGAGCTGACCACGTACTACTACTACACGATCCTCCGGATCAACCTGATCGGGCTCGAAGGCGAGGGGATAAAGGAGATCGCGGAGACGGCACGCATCGAGGACCGCAATCACTTCGAGGCGCTCGTCCCCCGCATCTACGAACTGGGAGGCAGTCTGCCGGAGAACATGGTGGATTTCCACAATATCTCCGCCTGCAGGCCGGCACGGCTGCCGCAGGACCCGAAGAACATCACCGAGATGCTCACGGTGCTGGTGAATGCGGAGCGGTGCGCCGTGAAGGGTTACACGGAGATATGCAACTATACCGCGGGGAAGGATCACCGCACCTACGATCTCTCGCTCTCGATCCTCAACGAGGAGATCGAGCACGAGTCCTGGTTCTCCGAGTTCCTCAGCGAGGGGCCTTCAGGGCATTTCCTGCGGAGAGGGGAGACGTCTCCGTTCGTCTCGAAATTCCTCCGGTAAGAGGGGGCCCTCTCTTTTTTGTGCGGGCGCCCGTCATCTCCCAAATCGGGCACCAGGGCTAGATCCGTGCAGGAGAAATTACACCATGCTCGACCAGTTCACGGAACTGCACCCGGTCCTGCAGGCCTTTCTCGCCGGATGCTTCACCTGGGGGCTCACCGCCCTCGGTGCCGCCCTGGTCTTCTTCACGCGGGAGATCGACCGCCGCACGCTGGACGGCATGCTCGGGTTTGCCGGGGGCATCATGATTGCCGCCAGCTTCTGGTCGCTTCTGGTGCCGGCCATCGAACTGTCCGGATCGGTCGGCCTTCAGGCATGCGCACCGCCGGCAGTCGGGTTCATCCTCGGCGGGGTGTTCCTCCGCGGGATGGACCGCTTCCTCCCCCACCTCCACCCGGGGTTCCCCGATTCCCTGGCAGAAGGGCCGAGATCCTCGCTGCGCCGCACGTCGCTGCTCGTGATCGCCATCACGATGCACAACATCCCCGAGGGGCTTGCGGTCGGGGTTGCATTCGGCGCGGTCGCCGCGGGCATCTCCCCCGAAGGCCTGGGAGCGGCCATGGTCCTGGCGCTGGGGATCGGCCTGCAGAACTTCCCGGAAGGATTTGCCGTCTCGGGCCCGCTCGCCGGGGAAGGGCACTCGCGGCTCAAAAGCTTCTGGTATGGGCAGCTCTCCGCGGTAGTGGAGCCGATTGCCGCGGTCATCGGGGCAGCAGCCGTCGTTATCGCCCAGCCGCTGCTCCCCTATGCTCTTGGATTTGCTGCAGGCGCCATGATCTTCGTGGTGGGGGAAGAGGTGATCCCGCAGTCGCAGATGCACGGAAATACGGATCTCGCGACGATGAGCCTGCTTTTTGGTTTCGTCACGATGATGGTGCTGGACGTGACGTTCGGGTGACGGTTGCGGCACGCCGATCCATCCGATGGTGCAGCCCGCAGGGACGTCCGGCCTCCTGCGGAAGCTCGTGCGTTCCCCAGAGCGCCCTTACTGCCCGGTATCCGCCCACTCGTGGCCGCACGCTTTGCAGTGGCAGTTGTTTCTGTGCGGCATGCACCCCCCCAGGATCAGGCGGCCCTTCTGCTCCTCCTCGCACATGCGGCAGGAGGGCATCCCGTAGCGGATCGGAATCACCCGATCGGAGCCGCAGTTCGGGCAGCGTCTCCCCTCCATGGACTTGCCTCCATCCAGTATTGGGACGGGCATGCATTAAGGGATGCGGGAACGGCCCGGTGCAACCGGCGCAGGGAGGGTGGCAAGGGAGGATCGAGGGCTTCACGGCCCGATGTAGCCCGAAGCGGTCTGGCAGAGGACGGTCTTCAGCCCCGTGCCGTGCAGGATCTCCCGGATCTCCCGCATCCGGGAACGGGTGGGCCGCACGAGGTCCAGCCTCCTGAACTCCGGGCGGTAGTCCAGGACGCAGACCTGCAGCCCGGGATCCAGGCGGCAGAGACGCTCCCCCATGGCGGCAACCTCGTCCTTCGAGATCAGGGCTGGATTGTAGGGGATTCCCACGCCGACGAAGACCTCGTCCCGATACCGGCGGACCAGGTATTCGACGGCGCTCCATGCCATCCGCCGGTAACGCTCCGCGAGATCGGGATCCCCTATGCCTGTGATGCGCACGAATGTCTCCGCGGTGAGCCCCTTCAGATCGGGCCCGATATCGGTCATGCCGGCATCGACGAGGGCGTCGATGTAATCCTCCGTGAGGATGGTGGCGTTCGTATCGACATGGATGCGGGCCCGCCCGTCGGGGTTCATGCTCTTCAGGTGCCGGACGTAGGAGAGGAGCCATGAGCGGTTCAGCGTGCTCTCGCCGCCGGATACGGCCATGCGGTCCACCCCGTAGTATCGGCGGGCAAGGGTCATCCGGGTTGCCGCCTCCTCCGCCGTCAGGGGCGGCAGGACGCCGCTGTACGCCATCCGCCAGTTCTGGCACTGGGGGCAGCGCAGGTTGCAGCCGCAGGCAAAGACCGCCGCCTCGATGAATCCCGCCGGACTCTTCAGGTGCCAGGGAGTGCCGACGCCGCCGACCGCGTGCCCCATCCAGCCGTGAACGGACCGCCGGGGAGGCAGGGAGGGCGGGACCCGGGTCATGATCTCCATCCTCTCCCGCACCGTGGTGACGCAGCTCTGCCGGAGCTCCCCGTCGATCAGCACGGCACAGCTCCAGCACCCCCCGACCCCGCAGGGGGCAAAGAGATCGCCCTCGGCCGGCATCGAGCCGAAGGAGTAGCCGAGCAGCTCGAGCGCCCGCTTGACGGTGATCCGTTCGGGGACGGATACCCGATCGCCGTCCACGCGAATCGCGACCTGCCGTGTCCTCGGGCTCTCCACCATGCGGATGGCTTCGTTGGGGCAGGCCAGGGCGCAGGCCCCGCAGCCGGAGCACGCCGATGTGTCCCCTGCCAGAACGCGATGGCAGGGGACGAGCGTCTCGCAAAAGCCGCAGAATTCGCAGCGGAAAGGGTCCCGTTCGGCTGCGAAGGTTTGAGCCGTCATCGAGCTCCGGAACGCCGTGCATCCACTTAAGCCTGATCCTGGTCCCGTTGTCATGCGATAGGGGGAAGGGGTTCTACGACGCCCGGGCTCAGCCGCAGGGCCGCCAGCATCCGCAGCGGCCGACGAAGTGCGATAATGGGCTGCGCTCACTTTGTTGCCCGGGCCACCAGACTGCCCGGCAATAGAACGCATATGGTCTTCGTCGCACTCGGACTTCTGCCTGTCGCGGTTCCAGTTGCCGTCTGCACCCATACGTGCACCATGCCCCCCCGGCGGCGCCGACGCCTGCCCCGCGGACGGCTTCCGCATCTCGCGAGGGACTGGCGGCATTCGTGGAGAGAGTCTTCGAGTATGCGCAGGTGCACGGGCGGGAGGCCGCTATGGAAGAGTTAACGACAGGAACGGAACGTTCGTACGCGGCAACCTCTCCATCTACGCCCTCGACCGCACGGGACGACGCTCACGCTCTCCCACCCGCCGGGGCTGATCGGGACAGACCTCTCCGGGCTACAGGATCCCTTCGGGATGGAGAACATCCGGGTGCTGGTCGAGGCTGCACGCTCCGGTGGCGGTTACGTCGTGTTCGTCTGGCCGAACCTGGAGAACGAGAACCGGGGCGAGGTGAAGATCGGCTACGTCCTCCCCGTGGACGAGGTCTGGTGGGTCGGATCGGGTTTCTACCCGAGCGAGATCACCGGGGAGGATGCGCCTCTTCCCTGAAAAGGGGAATCTGCTCCTCCCCGATATCCTCGTACCACACCTGAGGATTGGCGGCGATGAAATCGCGCATCAGCCGGATGCACTCTGCATCGTCTTGGACAATCAATTCCACCCCCCGCGATCGGAGATAGTTCTCCGGCCCCTGGAAAGTGCGGTGTTCGCCGATCACGACCCGCGGGATCTTGTAGAGCAGGACCGCTCCGCTGCACATGTCGCACGGGGAGAGCGTCGAGTACAGCACCGCCCGGCGGTACTCCCCGGGCTTGAGCCTTCCTGCGTTCTCCAGGCAGTCCATCTCGGCATGCAGGATGGCGCTGCCCACCTGCACCCTGCGGTTGTGCCCCCGCCCGACGATCAAGCCGTCGATCACCAGCACCGATCCGATGGGAATGCCGCCTTCGCTCAACCCCTGCCGGGCTTCCTCGATGGCGGCCTGCATGAACTCATCCATTGCAGCAACTCCACAATACACAGGGATCTTAAGCCATTGAATGTTGCCATCTCAGAGAGGGGAAGAAGGATGCTCCCGGTATTCTGGCCTCCACTCTGGAGAGGATGCTCTCCACCGCATTGTCCGGACCCTATCGCATCCCGGCGACCGCTCGGTATACCAGCTCCGGCGGCAGCGCGGTCAGGGTCTCGGTGCTGATCGTGCCCCATTTTCCAGTTTCAACGAGGAGCTGCACCATCGCCTCGTTCGATGGCATCTCTACCACTATCACGAAGTCGTAGCGGCCGAACGTGTAGTAGTGGGCTAGCAGCCTTCCGCCGGCGGCCCGCACGGCCTCCTCTCCCCGGGCATCCCGCTCTGCAAACCCTTCCGCGTTCTCGATTGCCTTGTGTGTCAGTTTTCCAAGCACGACATAGATGGGCATGCGGATGCATGTGCGAGGAAGGTAATAAAGGCAATGGGAACCCCCAGGGCATCGCCATGGCCGGGATACTTTCGGCGGCACCTGCCGGGGGACTTTCCGATACCGGTCCCGAATCCTGGCCATGGCATCCGTGCGACGCCTGGCTCGCGCTGAAACGGCGGCATGTCTGTTCCCCTCACCGCCAGGGGCATCCGAATCTTTATAAACTTGCCGTCGATTCTCCCTCATGGCATCGCCTCTCTGCTTCACGCACCGTTTCCTTACAGCGGTGCTGCTGGGAACGCTGCTCCTGGCCGCCGGCTGCACATCCGACCTGCAGACCAGCATGGGACCCTCCCTATCGGCACCACTGAACCTGACATACTATACGGAGAACAACCCGCCCTACAATTACGAGGAGAACGGGACCCTGCAGGGGCTCACCATCGACCTCTTCGAGCTGATCACCGAGAGGATGGGCCAGAGAGTGTCCCGGGAAGAGGTGAAACTGGTCCCATGGACAGAAGGCTATCAGGCGGCCCTCACCGGGAACAACACCATGATCTTCGCCATCGCCCGGTTGCCCGAGCGGGAGAGCTCCTTCAAGTGGGCCGGACCCCTATATCCCGACACAACCGCCCTCTTCGCCCGCCCGGACAGCGGGATCGTGGTTGACAGTCCCGAGGACCTGCTGGGCTACCGCATCGGTGTGATCGAGGATGACGCCGCCGTCCAGCAGCTGCTGGATCTCGGTGTGGACGCAAGCGATCTGGTGACGGAGACGAATGTTTCCATGCTCGTGCGGCAGCTCCAGGATGGCGAGCTCGATCTCTGGGCCTATTCGAAGACCTCGGGGCGGTTCTTCACCTGGCAGGTGACCGGCAACGCCTACTCCTTCCGGATCGTCTACACCTTCCCGGATATTCCCATCTATTACGGGTTTAGCCGGGACGTTCCCGATTCGACCGTGCAGGCCTTCCAGCAGGCACTGGACGACCTCAAGGCCGAGAAGGACGATGCGGGGATCAGCACCTACGAGCGGGTCCTGGGGCGGCACGTCCCCGCGGTCGGCCTGGGCCAGCTGGAGTACCTGACGGAGGAGTGGGCCCCCTACAACTTCGAGGAGAACGGGACGGCGACCGGCATCGCCGTCGAGATCCTGGAGGCGGTCTTCAAGGATATCGGTGTGAACCGCTCCCGGGAGGACGTGCGCATCGTGCCGCTGGCTGAAGGCTTCCGTGAGGTGCAGAACGGCGGTTCGGTGCTCTTCTCCATCGTCCGCTCCCCGGACCGGGAGCCCCTCTGCACGTGGGTCGGGCCGTTCACCCGGGGAAGTTTCGTCGTCTATGCACCGATCCGCCGGAACATCACGATCGACTCTCCTGCAGACCTTAACCAGTACCGGATCGGCGTTGTGGAGGACTCCATCGAGAACACCCTCCTCACCGACCGTGGCGTGAACGCGTCCCGGATCGTCAACGCCCCGGCCCCCGAGGATCTCCTCCGCATGCTGGAGGAGGGCGAGATCGACCTCTGGGCGACGGGCGACCTCGCCGGGCGGCACCAGATGGTGAAGACGGCCGAGGACCCGAACGCCTATGAAGTCGTCTTCGCCTTGAGCACGAACGACTTCTACTTCGTCTTCAGCAAGGATGTTCCGAATACGACGGTCACGGCCTTCGATCAGGCGCTCCTCAACACCCGTCTCCAGCGGGATGCCCTGGGGGTCAGCGACTACGAGCGGATCCTCTACCGCTATCTCGGGGTCGGCTGCGCCCGGCAGACCTTCGCTGATGCAGATGCGATGGCGCTCGTGAACCGCACTGCCGAGGACATCGAGAGGAACGCCCCCGAGACCTTCCGGCGGATCAACGCGGGCCAGGCCCCGTATAAGGATCCGGAGCACCCCGATCTCTACGTCTTCGTGTATGACGAGAACGTCACCATGGTGGCCAACGCCGACAATATCCGCCAGGTCGGCGTCAACTACCGGGGGAAGACCGACGTGACGGGCAAACCGTTCCGCGACGAGATCGTTGGCGGGGCCCTGGCAGACGGCACGGGCTGGGTGGAATACGTCTACAGCGATCCGTCCCAGACGGGCCTATACTACAAGACCACCTATTGCCGCCGCACCGCGGGGAGCGACGGAAAGACCTATATCGTCGCGGCCGGTAACTTCAGGAGCTGCGAATAGTATCCACTCCTTTTTCTGCCGACCGGGCAGCCCCGTACTCCTCTGACCGCCCGCCGGTAAGCCACTTTATGGACCATGTGCGGTGCATGGCGGACGCGCTTCGTCAGTCCGGATCTTCGGCAACGCCAGGATCGTTTTTCGATAGAGGATTCGTGATATCCGGCGGGACCCTTGGTTCGATACTCTCCAAGGGAGACTGTATTCCGGTGGAAGATTGGAAATAGAGGGAGGCATCCCGGGGTACTGGAGGGGGCAGATACCCCGCAGCACCCTGGCTACCGGAGACGCCCGGGCCGTACTCGGGACCACGAGACGAAGAGCACCCGAGGAGGCAACCCGCCGGGGAAGGGTTGAGATCGCGGTCGATCAGTTGGCGCCGGCACTGCTCCCGCCCCGATACCACCCCGGATTCGCGAAAGAGCGTGGCTCTCCCGGGGCCTCCAGCCCTCCGCCTGACCGCGGTATATGCAGGGCAACCATCGAAAGGTATTTGGTGGACGAGCAGGAACTACCCCCGCTCCCGGCGTAGGAGCAGGAGGAATTTTTGCATGGATAAAAGGTTCATCATTGCTGGAGTGGCCATTGCGATAGTAGCGGCAGTTCTGCTGCTGGTCGCGCCGAAGATGATGGAAAAGCCCGCGAAGTGATCGAAACGGCGAGATCTGGCGATACGGGAGAAGGGTGAGGCGCTCCCGGCCTGTGCCTGGATGTGGAACGCTGGCAGGGGGTAGGGAGGGGTTCCGGGGGAGGCCTTAATACCCACGGCCTGAGATCGAGACATCTGGAGGACTTTGCAGGCGATTAGTCCAGCGGCAGATACACTTGCCGCCAGGTCGAGGAGATTCGGTGATACCGGGTGCTGGTGACTGGCATGCTGGACACCCTCACTCTCTTCAATCGGTGGTCTTCGTCTCACCTGCGGACCGCTTGATACGAGTCAGCTGGTCGATGAGTATCAGGTAGGAGGAGACAAGGAGGGCGATAAAGAGTGGACCGATGATGATCCCGATCATGCCCATAATCGAGATACCGCCGATGATGCCGATCATCATGATTATAGGGTGGATGCCGATCCGCTTACCCATCAGTCTCGATCGTACGAGGGATCCAGGTACCCAGAGGACAATCGGGTAGATGACGATCAGCGCAATCAGCAGCCCGGTTGGGCTTCCGATCGAGAGATTGTACAGGATCAGGAAGACCATCACCACCAGCGAACCCACGATGGGGATGAACATGGAGAGCCCGGAGATAATCGAGAGCTGGACGTAGGCTGGGTATCCGAGCAGATAGTAGATGGGGAGCCCGAGGACGAAACCGAGGATGGCCACCTCCACGCTCACGATGTAGATTGCATACATGGAGGTCATCCCAAAACCCTCCAGATCATTAGGGCACAGGCCAGGTATATGAGCC
>JASEFH010000023.1 GCA_030019205.1 Methanomicrobiales archaeon | reverse complement strand
GCTCCTGACCCTCGCTGCCGTGCTGGGCACAACGATAGTCGACTACCTGAACAGCGAGAGGAACTTCAGGAGCAATGCCGAACTCCTGAGAAACCAGACCGAACAGGACATCGTCAGAACGGTCGAGGTGATCGACGCAGGGCTCAAGGTCTTCGACGATACCCTGAACCAGCAGATGCGGGACGGTTTCGTGCTCTTCATGGCCGAGTACGAGCGCGCGGGACGGGACCCCGCCCGAATGGATCTGGAGAATGTCAAGCAGCAGCTGGGCGGGGCGATGGAGCTCTACGTCATCAACAGCGAGGGCGTGGTGGAGTATTCAACCTATGAGCCGGACCTCGGGCTCGACTTCAAGGAGAGCATCCCCTACTTCTACGATTACCTGAACCGGATCCGCACCACGGACGGATTCTACCCCGACCGGGTCGTCCAGGAGAAGACAACCGCCGATCTGAAGAAGTACGCCTACATGCCCACGCCGGACCACGAGTATGTCTTGGAACTCGGGCTGGTGGAGAATGCGTTCAACGACAGGCGCAACCAGCTCCGCTACTCGGAGACCATCACCGACATCGCATCCAGGAATCCGTTCATCGAGGATGTGCGCATCTACACCACCGCGAAGAGGCAGGTGGGAAACCGCACCTTCGTCCCCACGCCGGAGCTGGAGCGGGTGCTGGACACCATCCTTGAGAAGAGGGCAGGGATGGAGGTCGAGAACCCCGAATCCGGCAGGACGCTGCGGTACCTCTTCATCGACCTGCGGGACGAGGACTACAGCTCCGACATGAGCCTCATCGTCGAGCTCACCTACAACACCGCGCTGATCCAAGGGGCGCTGAACAGCCTGATCCTCTCCCACCTCCTGGTTGCCGTCGTCGTGCTGCTGGCAAGTCTCGGGGTTGCCGTATTCGTCTCCCGCTTCCTGACCCGTCCCGTGCAGACGATCGTGGAGGACGTGGACCGGATCGCCCGCGGGGATCTGGACCGCAGGATCGCGCCGGGGCTGGGAGAGGAGTTCTCCATCCTGGGCCAGAGCATCAACGCGATGGTGGGGACGCTGAAAGGCACGATCCAGGAGCTGCGGAACAGCCAGAAGAGCCTCCGCGAGAGCGAGGAGCGCTACCGCGCCGTGGTGGAGGGGCAGACGGAGTTCATCACGAGGTTTGCACCCGACGGGACGCACCTCTTCGTGAACGAAGCCTACTGCCGCTACTTCGGAAAGCCCTGCACCGAGATCGTCGGCACCCGCTTCCGGCCCGGGATGCCTCCGCCCGATCGGGAACGGGTAGCGCGCCATCTCGCCGCCCTCACTCCAGAGCGGCCCGTCGGCAGCATCGAGCACCCGATCGTCCTGGCGGACGGGAGCATCCGCTGGCAGCAGTGGAACGACCGCGCGTTCTTCGACGACAAGGGAAAGGTGGTCGAGTACCTCTCCGTGGGGAGGGATATCACACACCGCAGAATGGCGGAGGAAGCGCTGCGGAGGAGCGAGGAGAAGTACAGGGAACTCGTGGAGAGCGCCAACAGCATCATCCTGCGGCTGGATCCCCGGGGCCACATCACGTTCTTCAACGAGTACGCCCAGAAGTTCTTCGGGTATACCGAGGCGGAGATCCTCGGCAGGAACGCCGTGGGGACGATCATACCGGAGTTCGACAGCGCGGGAAGAGATCTGCGCGGCACGATCCTGGACATCGCCCGCAATCCCGAGAAGTATGCAACGAGCCAGAACGAAAACATCCGCCGCAACGGCGAGCGGGCCTGGATCTCATGGACGAACAGGCCGATATACGGTCCTGAGGGGGAGATCGCGGAGATCCTCTGTATCGGCAACGATATCACCGCGATGCGCCAGGCCGAAGAGGAGATCCGCCAGCTGAACGAGGAGCTGGAGCGGCGCGTGATCGAACGCACGCGGGACCTCGAGTATGCCAACCGGGAGCTGGAGTCCTTCACCTACTCCGTCTCCCACGACCTGCGTGCACCCCTGCGCGCGATGGACGGCTTCTCCCGCATCCTGCTGGACGCGTACGGGGAGGGGCTACCGCCCGAGGCGCGCGAGTACCTCGGAAAGGTGCGCCAGAATGCGCAGAAGATGGCCCGTCTGATCGACGATCTCCTGAACTTCTCCCGGATGGGGCGCCAGGCCCTTCACAGGGAGCCGATCCTCCCGGCGGATCTGGCGCGGGAGGCGTACGAGAGCCTGGAGAGCGAGCGGGAAGGGCGGGCGGTGGAGATCGCCATCGAGGATCTCCCGACGGTCTCCGCCGACCGTTCCATGCTGCGGCAGGTGTTCCAGAACCTGCTCAGCAACGCCCTGAAGTTCACCCGGATACGTCCCGTTGCCCGGATCCGCATCGGGTCCTGCAACAGGGGCGGCAGGGCGATCTACTTCGTGCAGGACAACGGCGTCGGATTCGACATGCAGTATGCCGGCCAGCTCTTCGGGGTGTTCCACCGTCTGCACCCCCACGAGTACGAGGGTTCGGGCGTCGGACTTGCCATCGTGAAACGGATCGTGGAGCGGCACGGCGGCCGCGTCTGGGTGGAGTCCGAGCCGGACAGGGGCACAACATTTTTCTTCACACTGGATGGAGGTAATGCTGATGAGTGAGAAGGGAAATTCCACGGATATTCTCCTGGTCGAGGACAACCCTCACGACGTGGAGCTGATCCTCCACGTCTTCTCCTGGTGCAACCTGAGCGACCGTGTTCACGTGGCATGGGACGGCAAAGAAGCGCTGGACTTCATCTTCGGCACGGGGGCATACGGGGGGCGGGACGTGCGGGACAAACCCAAGGTCATCTTCCTTGACCTCAAGCTCCCGAAAGTGGACGGCATCGAGGTTCTCCGCCGCCTGAAGATGAGCGACGAGACGCGGACCATTCCGGTGGTGGTGCTCACCTCCTCGAGCGAGGACCGGGACATCCTCGAGAGTTACAGCCTGGGGGCGAACAGCTACGTGGTCAAACCGGTGAACTTCGACCAGTTCGCAGCAGCGATACGGGAACTGGGGCTGTACTGGCGCTCGCTCAACCTCCCGCCCCGGAAAGAGGGGATCCAGGAGCGATCCGGCAGGGAGAATCTCTGACAATCCGGGGATCGGCAGGCGCGTGCATCGGCGATGGAAAGACCTGGATACGCCGGGTTGATGCGGACAACCTTTCCGCACCGCATGCTCGAGCCGGATCCAAGACGCAGATACATCGGGCCCGCAGACGACGGAGAAGGAGCGCATTCCCCCGATCCTGCTGTGCGACGCCCCTTCCCCATCCCGCGATGCGGCGGGAAGACGATTCTCCGGCGCCCATCGGAGAGTTGATCGGGATTCCATTCCCGAAAAGTCCAAAGAATTTCCCTATCACGTCCACGATCGGTGTCCGAAATCGAGGAAGGCCGCTGCTGCGGGGATGCCCCGCCGTACGGTTCGCCCTCTCCCCGAATACCCGCGAGTCCTGCCCCGCTCTCTCCCGCGATACGGGCCATCGCGCTGACGGGCTCCATGAAAGCGCGTCCTCCGTGCTTCCCCGACCCGGCAGTGCGACACCCGAACGGTGCGTATCCGTGCGCCGCCTGCCGCCGGATCCACACTCGACACTGCACGGCGCAGGTCCCGGCGGGCGACCTGCGCCCGCACCCGTCCACCGTCTCCGCGGTCAGGGCTCGAGGACGGGGCGGAAACCCGTCCAATCCCCGTCCTTCGATCCCTCTCCCGCCGCGCACCTCCAGTACTCCGCGCCCGAGCGCACCGAGGCGAAGGGTCGTTCAGCAGCGGGCAGCATGCCCATCCCTGCGGTCCTGGAGGCAGGGAATCCCGCCGCAACGGCATGAATCCTGTTTCCGCATCCGACCCGGCCGCATCCCCGATGCGCGGCCCCGCAATCGAATTGCACGCGCGATCGCGCGGGGATGCCGTCACGGGCGGGCACTGTTCTGCATCGGATCGAGGAGCGCGGCGGTATCGAGATCCCGAAGCGCCACCGCTGCCAGGGCCCCGATCACCCCTCTGCCGCCGCACAGCTGGATGCCGTGATCGCGGGCAACCCTCTCGGCATCCGCCCTCTCCACCCGCCCCCGTCTCACCTGCATGCCAAAGTCGCGGAGAGGCGGGGAGACGATGAAGCCGCATTTTACGGCAATCCCCCATTCCGCAGAGATTACCTCGTCCTCGACGAACCGCTGCGCCCTGTCCAGTATCCGATCCTGGCGGGCCGGCTCCACTGCCAGGTCGATGCAGCTGCAGGAGTTGCCGGCCGTCTTCTCCGGGAGATACGGGTAGAGCATGACGACGCGGTGCCCGATCGGGATGATCCCCTCCATCCCTCCCAGGTGCTGGAGGAGCGCCAGAGCAAGCGCAAAGGTCGCACCCTCCTCCGCACTGTCCGTATCGTCGATCCCGATGGCCACATGGACCAGGGCGCGGGTGTAGATCTCCCCCTCAACGATATTCCCGATCCGCCGGATCCGCACGTCGCATACACCGCGGGCGCGGGACATCATCTCCGTCAGGGAATAGGCAGGTCCGCCGAAGCAGCGGATATGCTGGACGATCCAGTCGCCCCTCCTCTCCACACCCCGCACGCCTACGGCCGGGGAGGGATAGGGCCCGATCTCGACCTCTTCCATGCCGAGCCGGGCGGATTCCCGCAGGAGCGCCCCGTCCCTCTTCACCCCGACAAGCACGCCCTCCGCCTGGCGGTGGTGGAACTCGCAGAACGCGGCGCAGCCCCCGCTCATGCACTCGTGGTAGATCTCCACCCGATCGCCGTCCAGGGTGGTGAAGATCCGCCGGCAGGTGCTGGAGGGGATCACGCTCGTGGCGGCGTACCTCGCCGCCTGCCTCCCGCGCTTCTCCTCCAGCAAGAGGATGCACCGCTCCTCGATGAGGCGGTTGATCCAGTCCTGCGCCGTGCTCCGCGGGACCGCCGCCGCGTCGGCCAGATCGTGCACGGTGAACGAGCCGGCGTCCAGGGTGAACTGCCGTATCAGCCGAAGGAACGTTCGTCTCCTCTCAAGCACCCTTGACATAGCAGTCCCGGATAAAGAGCAGATCCCCGATCACGGCGCTGGCGGTCTCGATCGAGCCGGCACCCTTGCCCACGATGGTGAGCGGACCGGCCAGATCGGTCTCGATGGTGACAGCGTTCAGGGTCCCGTGGACGACGAGCGGATGGTCCCACTCGATGATGCGCGGCGACACCCGCAGCAGCCCTTTCTCCGGGATCGCCTCGCCGATCAGGCGGATCGTCATTCCCTGCTCGTCGGCCAGCCGCAGCGCCTCCGGGGTGAGGTTGTCGATGCCGGTCACCTCCACGTCGCTCAGATGCGCATTCAGCCTCCAGATCGCGTTCGCCAGGATGACCAGCTTGATGGCCGTATCGATGCCGCGGACATCGTAGGTCGGATCCGCTTCCGCGTACCCGAGTTCACGGGCCTCGACGAGCGCCTGATCGTAGGTCAGCCCCTCGGCATCCATGCGGGAGAGGATGTAGTTGCAGGTACCGTTCAGGACGCCGTGGATGGCGATGATACGGTTCCCGGAGAGGCCGTGCTCGAGCAGGTGGAAGATGGGGACTGCGCCGCAGACGGTTGCCTCGTAGCGGAGCTGCACCCCCTTCCGTGCGGCGCGGGACTGCAGATCCTGGAAAGCCAGCGCGATGGGGCCCTTGTTGGACGTGACGACGTGCCGCCCGCACTCCAGCGCTGCACGGATGTGCGAGAGCGCCGGTTCCCCGGTCTGGGCGTTGGTCGGCGTCACCTCCACGAGCGCATCGTAGTCCGCCATCCGGATCACGTCCATCGCGCTGATCCCGGGGCTCCCGCAGCGGCCCGTGGTGCGCTTCCGCTCGAGCGCCTCCGCGAGGGAGATCCCTGCGTTGTCGATGACCCCGCTCTTCGAGTCCGCTATCCCCGTCACCGTCAGCCCGAGGGACTTCTGGGCGATGACGGAAGCCACGCCCTGTCCGACGGATCCGAAACCGAGAATGGCGATCTTCATCGCATCTCCTCCAGGGGTTCGACGATCAGGAGATCCTTCCTCTTCGCCACCCGCCGCAGGATATCCAGCGCGCTGGCCATGTCGGACTCGCTGCGCGATTTTATGGTGATCCGGGCCGTCGACGGCTCCTGTATCTCCGGCATGACCATGGAGAGTTCGGAGACCTCGGCAAAACCGGTACGGTCGATCTGATCCACCGTATCCGAGAGATCGGTATGCATGATATGCCCGATCATGATCAGCGAGCGTCGATGGACCAGACGCTCCTTCCCGATGCGCTGGACATGGATCCCGTGCCTCTTGAAGAGCTCCAGCAGGTCGGGAAGCCGTTTCTCGGCCAGCTCGACCACTACCTGGACGTCGATGGTTTCCTTTGACGTCTGGGGCTCCCGCTGATGCACGATGGCGATGATGTTGCCCCCCGCATCCGAGATCGGTTTCAGCGCATTGACCAGCTGCCCCGGCGTATCCTTCATCTCCAGCTTCATCGATATCTGCACGAGAGCCACCTGTAGAAAGAGTGGGGCCTGCAGGAAGATAAGGCTTATAGAATAGGGCAGAGACCGGGTGGACGGCCGCCGCTGACCGGTACCGGACACCTGCATCCGGGCGGTCCCGCCGATTCGTGCACTCCCCGGGCGATCGGAGGGGAGGTCCCGGAGGGCTGCAGTCGGGAAGAGGGGCGATCCGGGCGCATATGAAAAGGCTTATCAGAACCCGAAAAGAAAAGACATTCGAGAGAATTGAACACGCTGTCCAGATTCGAACGAATTGACGCGTTTTTAACGCCCCTGATGCTGAGCGCCATCATCCTCGGGGGCGTGAAGCTGCTGTACACCCTTCTCATTGACCTGGTTCTCAGCGGGGGCGGTTCCGATCTCACCGGGTACCTCGTGCAGTACGAGGTCGCCGCCACGGCGGGCGGGTTCTTTCTCCTCTATGCCATCATCCTCCTGTTCTTCCTGCGACAGCAGAAGGGGGTCCGGAACGGGGCAGACGATCTCCTGGAGCGGATCTGCGATGCGCTCGAAGAGTTCACGCCCTCTCAGATGCACGACGGCGAAGAGGACTACAGGGGGGAACTGTACCAGTACCTGACGGCGAATTTTCCCGACGTCGAGATGACGGTCCAGAACGAACGGGGAAAACCTTCGTTCATCCTCCGGGATGTGGGCATCGAGATCCGGGGCCCCGCCGACAACGGAACGCTCGACAGCATCGCAACACTCTGCATGCAGTCCTCGGCAGGACTCCGGTGCCTGATCGTGGTCCTCTGCGAGCCGCACTACGCGCCGGATCATTTCCACGACGTCGAGAGAGGGATGAAGCAGTATTTCCGCAATGTCAGGATCCTCCAGAAGTAGGGTCCGATGCTTCGCCTTCCGATGGCGGATCCCGCACCATTCCCCGCCGGCCATCCTCCCCGATGCGTGCACGCATCGAAGGATGCCCGTTGGATCGGCATACATATATAGGAGGGGGATCTCACCGGCACCGATTCCTATGGCACAGGCACAGAAAGGCGATACAGTCCGGGTGGAGTATACCGGCAGGCTTCCCGACGGATCCGTGTTCGACTCCTCGGGCGAGGGTGAGCCCATCCAGTTCAGGATCGGAGAAGGTGAGGTGATCCCGGGATTCGAGGAGGCGGTCAGGGGCATGGTGCCCGGCGAGACCAAGACCACCACGCTCTCGGCCGACGAAGCCTACGGCCCCCGTCGGGATGAGCTGGTCATCGAGGTGGACCGCGACCACCTGCCGCAGGACATGCACTTCGAGACCGGGCAGAGGCTGCAGGTGGTGCAGCCGGACGGCACCGCGTTCATGGTGACGGTGAAGAGCGTCTCCGAATCCGCGATCGTCCTGGACGCCAACCACCCGCTGGCCGGTACGGACCTGACGTTCGAGATCAGGCTCGTGAACATCGTATAGCGGATCGGGATCCCCCTCTCGTTTCGGCTCCGAAGATGCGGCATGGGCTCCGTTTCCGTGCCGCGGCCGACAGTCGATCGCTGCCGCGTTTGCTGGATTTGGTGTTCCTGAAGCCCCGTCACTGGACTGCCTCTCTTCCCGCGGGCTTCCCCACCCAGGCGGGATCTCCGCCCCCGGGGTGTTCCGGGTGGGGCGGCCCCATCCCGCCGGTCCACGGAGGGGATGGCATCCCCTGCATCCCCCGCCGGTACGTCGGAGCGGGTCGTTTGAGAGCGTGCCGCACCGGGGAAAAAGACAGACCCCTCCGCTCCGTTCCTGGCGATCTCGTCCTTCGCTGCCGATCAGAAAACCGGAACCGGAGGGAGGATGACAACATCCCGTGAGGCTGCGCCCGACCGCATGCACGAGCGGGCCATCAGGTATATATTCTCCTTCTCCCAAATGACGAAGCAGAAAAGCGATAAGCCAGGGCTCCCGATCATCATGCAGGATGCAGGATGATGCGGATCACCACCTCCCTTGATCGGGAGACCCTGGAGAGAATCGACCGTGAAGCGGAGTCGAAAGGGATTTCCAGGTCCCAGATGGTCGCGGCGGCGATAGAGCAGTACCTTGCGTCGGCAGGCTCCGCGACGAAGCATCGATCGGCGACGATCGAGCACATGGAGATGCACATACGCATACTGCAGGATCAGATCGCGTGGCTCGAGGGTGAGATCCGGGAAGCCCATCGCGAGAAGGAGCTCATCCTCCAGAAGATACCGCCCTACACCCCCGGTACCTGGTGACGGGGGCCATCTGCAGAGGCATCAGGGAATGGATGCGAGAGGATGAAGGTTCGCGTGATCGCCTGCGGCAACCCCTTCATGGGCAACGACGCCGCCGGTCTGCGGGTGATGGAGCTCCTGCAGCGGGAGCATCCCGGCGTGGACGTGGTGGAGGGGGGCATGGGCGGGCTCGGGCTGATCCCCCTGATGGAAGGCTACGATCGGATCGTGATCGTGGACGCCACCCAGGGGATGGGCCCGATCGGATCGGTGCGGGTATTTCGGGAGCTCCCCCCGTCCGACCTCTTTCCCCTCTCCCTCCACGATCTCGGGATTGCCGAGGCCGTCCTGCTGGCGCGCACGCTGGGCATCTCTCCCGACGTTACCGTTGTCGGGATTGAGGGGGGCGCTGTCACCGGGTTCCGGGACGGGATGGACCCTGCCGTGGAGGAGGCAGCGGCAGTCGCCTGCCGCCAGGTGCTCGACTGCGTCGGCGGGACGTTCAGGTCGAGCCCGGAGCTCCCGTGACGATCTTCAGCGCCTCCCACACCTCGGTCAGCATCTCGCCCGGAAAGCCCATCACCATCTCATCGGGCTCGATGCCGGAGAACTTCCGGGAGCCGTCGCACCCGAGGGAGAAGTTCGCCTGCCCGCTCAGGAAAGGATACGCGGTCGCATCCGAACAGACGGACTGAATGCCCGCCATCGATGAGTGGATCCTCCCGCCGAGGGGGTAGAGGAGCGCCTGGGCGATCTTGAGCATGGCCCGCGGTTCGGCGATGATCAGCACCACGTCCGGCGGGAAGGGCGTCTTCTCGAGGGGGGCATACACGAGCGCGTAGGTGGCCTGCTCGCCCAGGTGGGGGATGTTCTCGATCGTCCTCCTGCATGCCGCCTTGCTCTTGAACTTGCCCAGTTTGTAGTAGAACTCCCCGCTCTTGAGGCTCGGAGTCAGCTTCTTGAGCCCCAGCGCCCAGCCGCCGCCCATGCACTGGTGCTTCCCCTCCGTGGCGTAGAAGACAGCCCCCTCTCTGCGGGCTTTCGAGACCATCTGGCAGTGCCGCACCGTCTCGGGGTACTCGGGGATCCCTTCCGGGATGTCCTCTTTGCTCGCGGCGAACTTGATCGCCACCGGAGATCCCTTCAGCCCCAGCGTTGCCTTCAGGGCGTCCGAGATCTCTGCATAATCCGGTTCGGTCCGCATTCTCATACACTCCGCATTTGTCTATGGAAATCCCATCGCCGTTCCGGTCGATAGCATTTGCGATCCCTGAACGGGCATTTCAGAGGTGGCGGAGCTTGTTGTCCACCTTCTCGAAGAAGTTCTTGCCCACGTCCACGAAGAGTGCAGGCTCCGGCGACCGCCGAATCCGGATCACCGTACCGCTCTTTACATCCCAGGTCCGCTGCCCGTCGATGACCAGGTGTGCGGGCTTCGCACTCTCCAGCCGTATTCCCACCGATCGGTCGCAGCTGATGAGGTGGGGGCGGGAGGAGAGCATGTAGGGGGCGAGAGGGACCAGCAGAAATCCCTCGATCCGCGGGTCCACGATGGGCCCTCCGGCGCTCATGGCATAGGCGGTGGAGCCGGTGGGGGTGCTGACCAGCAGACCGTCCGCCCGGAAGGTCTCCGCCGTCGTCCCCTCCACGATCACCGAGAAGCGGAGCATCTTCGCCGGGCGGGCCGTGACGATCACCGCTTCGTTCAGGGCGTCGCCGAGAGGCTCGCCGTCTGCCGAGAGGGAGATCCGCATCCTCCTCTCCACGGAGAACCGATCGCCCAGGTGAGAGAAGAACCCGATCGCCTCCTTCGGCTCCAGATCGGCGAGAAACCCGACCTCCCCCCAGTTGATGCCGATGACGGGTATCTGGGTTTTCAACTGCTGTACGGCGAGCAGCACCGTGCCATCCCCTCCAACGATCACCAGCAGATCGGCCGAGACCTCCGGGAGCGGGACGCCCGTCCTGCCCAGGCAAGACGCGGTGTTCGACTCGTACTCCACCCGATGCCCGCCGGCGGTCAGCAGCTCTCCAAGGGATGCTGCAAATGCCAGCGCATCTTCGGCATCGATCCGGGACATCAGCACTATCTGCATCGTCACCTCAGATACTCGATCACCTTGCGGTGCAGCACGCCGTTCGTGGCGATCATGCACCGCCCCACCGTCACTTCGTCCGGAAACCGAATATCCCGCCCGTCGAGATCGCTCACCTCGCCGCCCGCCTCCTCGCAGACGAGCATGCCGGCTGCTGCGTCGGTCACCCGCAATGTGCCGCGCAGATCGATAAAGCCGTCGATTCTCCCGCACCCCACGTAGCAGAGCTCCAGCGCCGAGGCTCCAAAGAGGCGCCAGCGGCGGACCTTTCTCCCGAGCTGCATCACGCGCGTGGGGTTGAACTTGCGCCCGTAAATGCTCATGGCACTCGTCTCCAGGTAGGCGGTGCTGGAGACACGGATCGGTCTCCCGTCATGGAACGCACCCCCTCCCCGGCGTGCGTAGAACGTCTCGCCGTGCGCGAGATCCCGCACGAACCCCTCCTGCACGACTCCGCCCTCTGCGTACGCCATCGAGAGTGCGTAGAACGGGATCCCCGTGACGGCATTGTAGGTGCCATCGATAGGATCCAGGAATAGCGTCCCCTTCTCGCCCGCGAGGTCGCGCCGTCCGGCCTCTTCGCTGATCAGGGTTTTGCAGAATGGATTGGCATCCAGATAGGTGAGTATGCTGTCCTCGACGATCCGGTCGATCTTCTGCGTAGGCGTCCCGTCCGCACCCATGCCCATGTACTCTCCGGCCTCGCGGGTCCCTGTCAGATCCCGGATGAGATCCTCCACCGTCTCTGAGATCTCTTCGAAGTGCTTGAGAAGATCCATGCTGGATAACCTGCTCCGCTCGGACTCAAACCTCCTTTCTCGCTGGATCGGTTTAAATCCGTCGATTAATTTATGTAATGCAATCAAGATAAATTACTAGCGCAAGAGATGTGAATCGCAATGAAGGAACAGACTGAGGTTGGAAAGCTGAAAGAGGGGCGCTATGTCGTGATCGACGACGAGCCGAGCAAGATCCTGGGGATCGCGACGTCGAAGCCCGGAAAGCACGGAGCAGCCAAGTCGAGGATCGATGCGGTGGGCATCTTCGACGGCGTGAAGCGATCCATCGTACAGCCGGTCTCGGCGAAGATCTACGTGCCGATCGTCGAGCGCAAGAGCGGCCAGGTGATCTCGATCGCCGGGAACACGGTCCAGCTGATGGATACGAAAGACTATACCATGTTCGAGCTGCAGGTCACCGACGAATCCCTCCGCGAGTTAGAGCCCGGCAAAGAGGTCACGTATATCGAGGCCATGGGAAAGCGGAAGCTGGACTGACCTCAATCTTCCATTGCACGGGCTCGTCGAGGATCTGCCAATTTCCCGCCCCCCGATATCTCTTTTCCTTGCATCCAGCAGCAGTAACGAAAGCCGGGTATCCCCCTGATCCTCGGGGGATGCGCCTCCCAGAATCGTTCGACCGGGGCGCTCCCGCGCGACAGGCATGGGCCCTTGGATCCATCTCCGAATTGCAGCTGATTTCGCGCACAACTCCGTGAATCGGGCACTGGTGGTCCAGCCTCGCCGATGCGCACGATCCCACACCCCCCCTGCACCGGAAAATCGCGCTCGGCGAGGCTCCGATGGAGAGATGCCCTGCCTCCATGCCCCCCGCTCTTCAACGCGATACGCGGAGGCAGGGCATCCCCGCTCGCGCGGCTCCCCGGGTGCCGGACGCGTGGCATGCCATTGGGATGGGGAGAGTACGGGAGAGGGAAGTAGGTCAGATGCATGACCGGGCAGAATGCCGTATCCGCATCCGGGATCGGACACGGTCGCACGCACGAGTATGCAGCCGGAGGGCGATATCCCCTGCGGGAGCGGTGCGGCATCGGCGAGGCGATCACGCGACGTACCGCTTCGGAACCTTGATCTCGATCGTGTAGGAGGACACGAACCGCGCGTTGATGACGAAGTAGTAATTGCGGTTGCCCTCATAGAACTTCTCGATCCAGGGGCGGGGATCGTTCTCGGCGAAGAGGCGGGAATCCAGGATATCCGGATTCGCCACCCGCACGAACCGGTTCGGGTCGTCCGCGTCCATCACCTGGATATTGATGCGGGGGAAGACGGTGACGTGATCCTCCGAGACGTCGACGAGAGGCTCCGCCGTGTAGTGCATCTCCCAGTAGGGGAAGGGGATGCGCAGGATCTCGGTCGTGCCGCTCCAGCGCCCCTGGATGACGGCGTAGGTGACCAGGCTGTGGTCCTGCGGCTGGGCGGGGGGCGTGCTGAGCCGGGGCCCGGAGTCTCCGCTCTGGATCTGGTAGACTGCCGGGTCGACAAAACCGATGGACTTCGGCGCCCCGTTCCATGCTGCGGTTGGGGACGGCGCCGGAGCAGGGGTTGTGGGACGGGGCGTCGGGAGCGGTGCCGACCGTGCCGGCACCGGAGTGGCCTCCGCCTCCCTGCCGCTCGGAAGCGAGACCCCGAGGATGTCCTCGCCGGAGAGGGCGGGCTTCACCACCAGGGCAAGGATCGCAACGATCGCCATCGCCGCCGCCAGGGAGAGGATGTCCTGCTTCTCCACGATATCACCTGCGCCCGCCCGCACTCTCGGGGCAGGCTATTCCCGAATCATTTCGACGTGTTTGATATATATAACGATGATTTACCTGTAGTTTTTAATTAATATTAAAATTTACTATTATTCAATTTTCGAATTCTATTTATAGTAAAAATTTCAACAAGGAGATTATCGCCATGGAGCAGACAAAGCACCTCGCGCGGGTCTCCGCCAGGGAGACCGATATCGTGCGGCTGTGGTTGATCGGGGCATTCGCCATCGTCTCCCTCCTGGTGACCGTCTACGCCGTGAGCGGGCAGCCGATCATCCCCCAGGTCTACTACCTCCTCCCCCACCTCTACATCATCCCGATCATTCTGGTCTCCCTCTGGTATCCCCACCGCGGGTTGCAGGTGACGATCCTCCTCGTGGCTGCAGTCGGGTTGCTGACGGGGTGGCTCTTCTTCAGCGGGCACACCCTCGACCCCGTTCTCGCCGTGCTCAACGCCGGTATCGATATATGGGTCGTCTCCGCCCTCGCCCTGCTCGCGCGATGCCGGCGGCAGGAGTCCGTGCCGCGATCCGGGGATGCCGCCGATCGCGGTCAGCCGCATCAGAAACCCCCTGTATCGGACGAGATCGGATGGTGCATCGAGGCGCTGCGCCTGAAGGATGCACGGATGCGGGAGGAGGCGGTCCGCACCCTGGGCGGGAAACGGGATCCCAGGGTCATCGATCCTCTCATCCGGGCCCTCCGCGACGAGGACCCCGCCGTGCGGGAGGAGGCGGCGCGATCCCTGGGGAAGGTCGGGGGAGAGCGGGCGATTCATGCGCTGATCGAGGCGATGAAAGACGAAAGGCGGTCCATGCGGGAGAGTGCGGTGCAGGCGCTCGCGGGCATGGGAGAGGCGGCGGTCGAACCGATGCTCCGCTCGCTGGGCGATGCCGACTGGCATGTCCGCATGGGAGCGGCGATCGCCCTGCGGATCATCGGCGAACCTGCCGCGATCGGCCCCCTCATACCCGCCCTTCGGGACGAGAACCGCTTCGTGCGGCGGGAGGCGGCGAAGTCCCTGGGCCGTTTCGGGGATGCCCGGGCCGTTCCGGCCCTGGAGCAGGCGCTCCATGACGCCGACGGCGGCGTCCGCGCGAAGGCCGAAGCCGCCCTGCGGCGGATCCGCGAGGGGAACGAGGGGCCGTGAGCTGACCTCAAAAACCATGTTATAAGAATATTTCCCCATTTTGAATTCATTCTAAAATTACTGGGTTGTTTCAATGACCTGTTATTTCCAATATAATTATTTCATAAGGATAGAAATTGGATATTGAAAAATAGAAAAATTTAAATAATAATAAATCATTTAACGTATTTTGTGGTATTGGAGGGATCCAATATACACTCACAAGGTGTAGAAGTATGAGAAGCATGAATCGTGAAGATGCATTCACCGGCCTCGAGGCGGCGATCGTGCTGATCGCATTCGTCGTCGTGGCGGCGGTGTTCTCGTATGTCGTCCTGGGAGCCGGGTTCTTTACCACCCAGGAGAGCCAGCGGGTCGTACATACCGGCGTGAGCCAGGCTACCTCGAACATGGAGATCCTCGGGGATGTCTATGGCCTGGATACCAACGGTAATGGCGAGATGGATACGGTCCGGTTCACTGTCGGTCTTGCTGCGGGCGGCGCTCCCATCGACATGACCAAGGTCCAGATGGTATGGTCCACAGCATCCACGGTGGAGACCATTGCAAACGTGACAAACCTTACCGGCGATCCAGCCGAGGGCGGAAAGTGGAACATCTCCGAGCAGAACTTCGGCGACACCGACCTCCTGCTGGAGTCCGGTGAGCAGTTCACGGTCTATGTCATGCCAACTGCCGAGCTTGGCACATCCACAAAGTTCAGTCTCGAAGTCCGCCCGTCCATTGGTGCGGCGCTGGGGCTCACGAGGACAACCCCTGCCCAGATCGATGCAGTGAACAAGCTCTACTGATACCCATCTTTTTTTCTATCTCTATCGGGCAATGCGCCAGCCCTTTCCCGGATTCACCCGGAATGAGAGGCGCCGCCCCGCAACCGCAAAGGGTGAAACTGCCTGAACCCGCCGGGAGCGGCAGGAAGGCTGCTTCCCCCGCGGAGAGGCGGGATCAGCGGCTTACTGCCGGAGCTGCCGTCCCTTTCGCTCCGGAGCGCCCGCATGACGGAACATTGCGACGGGAATGGAACGCTCGGCCCGCCGCGACCCGTCCCGATGCCCCGTGACCCTGGAATGCCGCACACTGCTGGGATACGCCTGGACCGGCAGGGAGGTTCGTTCGAAATGGCGATCCGTACACGGAACTCGATCCCGGTTGGAGCCTCCCCCTTCCGGTTCCGCCCGATCTTCCCTCTCACCGCCGGGAGGCAGGCGGAATCGCCGGGGAGGACCCATTCTCAATCGGGCAAGGGGACGGATAGGGGAGGGGGAAGCGTCTGCGGTTGTGGAAACGGATCCCTTCTCGCTCCTGCTCACGGGCGTCACGGCGGAGGCAGCGGTCAGGCCACGCCACGCCAATCCCGGCATCCGAAGAACGATCGCGGCAAACGGGCGGCGATCGCCCCCTGCCATCTCACCTCCTCGGGAGCACCGTCGTGCATCCCCCTCCCCTCGCCATCGCGCACCCCGAAGTCGCAGCACACTCCCGGATGCGGGCGACCGCGAGCCTCCCGAGCATCGGAGGAGGATGCGAGAGACGGCAGACGCCCCTCATCCTCTTCTTGTGAAAACCGCTACGAAGAAGAATGTCCGGCCAGGCGACGAAGAGGATATCCCGGCAGGGCGATCTTTTCTGTCAACCGTGTTCCGTGCACCGGGGCGATTGCGCCAGATCCGCCATCGGTGCCCGGTGAGAGGGTGGCGCGGACCTCCGCCGTAGCAGAAGGCAGGAAGGGGCGGCAACCCGATCGGGGCCCGCCTCCCGACCCCTCGCGGACAGACGAGAACAAGAGGGATGGGAGGGTGCTGAAGGCCGAGAGGCCCCGAGTCGGAGGGGGTGTCCGGGTTGGATAGGGGAGACGCTAACCGGTTGCCTGTATTCTTAAGGGTACATGCCTGTTTGTAAATAAAAGAGATAATAACTTATTAAAATAAAAAATATAATAATATAATAAGATTTAAAAAATAGATATATTGAAATATGATAAGTGATTACTATTACCTGATATGGCGGTGAATCAGGCGCAGGTCGACCACATCATCTCCAGCGCCTCGGCAGACGATCCCGAGGTGAAGCTGCTCAAGCTGCAGGAGGAGGTCGACCTCATCAAGACCTCCATAAAACGGCTCCTGATCGATATCCGCGAGCGAATGAACGAACTGGAGAATCCGTTCGTCGTCGTGCCGCAGGGTTCCCCCAGCGAAGCCCGTAACAGCGCTGCTTCCCGCGAAGAAGCGGCTGCAGCGCGGGAAGCGGCTGCAGCCGCCCGCGAGGCTGCGGCTGCCCTTCGGGAGTCGCAGGTCGAGGGTGCAGGGACGGATAAGGCGGGTCCTGCCGGGCACAGATGCGGTGCCGCATCAGCACCCGAGGATGCGGACTGCACGAGCGCGGGGGGGGAACCTCTTCGTGCAATCGATACGCAGCTGCTCGAAACCCTCCGTTCCCAGCTGTCCGCTCCGAAGGAGATCCGCGACGACCATCCGAAACGGGGACAGGAGAGGATTCGCCTTCAGAAAGTGCACCGGCTCTTCGAGTGGACGCGCAAGACAGTGACGAAGTACGGCCATGACCGGCTGGAGATGATGCTGGATTCGTACCGCGCCATGGGTTACATCACGAAAGAGGATCGGGAACAGGTGCGGGAGATCGCCCGTCTCATGCCGCCGTCTATCGGGGACCAGCATGAGATGGGATCTGACGAGTTCGTGCAGGAGCTCTATTCCCTCAACCGGATCCTGGATCCGAACGACAACTCACTGGACCGGGACATGATCGAGGTGCTGATGGAACAGAAACGGCGGACGGCTGTCTCAAAAACCAGGGATCCGGTGCAGGATAGTGAAGAGTCCTGGATTCCGACGAAGGACAGGGCATAATGGATGTCGAGCGATACCATCACCACCGCATTGTTCTTGATCACGGCCGTGGTTGCCGCGGCCGTCCTCATCAACGCGATATTTCCGGTCATCTACACGATGACCGGAACATTCAGCTCATCGTCCCACGCAGCCGATGAACGCCTGCGGACGGACCTGAAGATCATCAATGCGTATGCGCATGCAGGATCCGCCCAGATCTGGATAAAGAACGTTGGGACGAATCGCATCTCTGGAAACGAGATAAACCAGTCCGACATATTCATCGGCGCGCCGACAGACTTCGAGTCCGTACCCAAGAAGGCAGGAAGCCTCGGGGGATATGGCTGGGATTACATCATCCTCGGCGACACGAACCGATACTGGGATCCGGCAGAGACCGTCCACCTGACCATAGAGAGCTCCAAGATTCCCACGATCTCGGGAGACATCGTGTATTTCCAGTTCGTCTCCCAGAACGGTGTGGTACGATCGGCGGAATTCTCCGCCAGTGGTTGACATGGCAACGGCCTCGCTGATTGCATCGGCAATTGCAATCCTATTGCTCGTCGTGACCGCCTACGCTCTGATGGGAGGGACGCTCTCGACCGCCTCAATGATCGCGGGCGCCCAGAGCGACGCGGTGCACCACCAGGAGATCCGCCTGCGCACCTCCATCGCCATCCTCGATGCCAGGCTGAACGCCAGCACCGCCACGCTGTGGCTGGAGGTGGAGAACACCGGCAGCGAGACCGTCGGGGACTTCGATCACATGGACATATACCTCTCCAGCGGCGGAGATCCGATGTTCCACCCCCGCGGGAGCGGGCCGGGGACCTGGAGCATCGTCTCGATCTCGCCCGACAGCATCCATCCCGGCATGCTCGATCCGGGAGAGGTGGCGAACCTGTCCGTCGCATACGTCGGCGATCCCCCGCAGTGGGTGCAGGTCGTCACGGCGAGCGGCGTGTACGACTCGAGATACATCGTGTGAGGCGATCGCAGATGGACAGCGCGGGACTGGCAACCATACTCGGCGGGGAGGACAAGAACATCCTCTCCACGGGTAATTCGGAGATCGACAAGAAGATAGCCGACGGTCTACCACTGGGGTCGCTCACCCTGATCGAAGGCGAGAACGACACGGGAAAAAGCGTCCTCACGCAGCAGATCATCTGGGGGGCGATGAAGCAGGGGCTCAACGCCGATCTCTTCACGACGGAGAACACGACCAAGAGCTTCCTCACCCAGATGGAGTCCATGAGCCTGGACATATCGGACCACTTCGCCTGGGGATACCTCCGCGTCTTCCCCCTCCACATGAGCGGATTCCAGTGGAGCAAGGAGGAGATGGACGGCATCCTCCAGAGGGTGATCGACTCCATCCGCGAGAGCCCGTGCCAGGTTGTTGTTATCGACTCCCTGACCATGTTCACCGAGTACACCACCTCCGACGCCGTCCTGACCTTCTTCACCAACTGCAAGAACCTGGTCGACCACGGGAAGACCATCCTCATCACGCTCCACACCTACGCCTACGAAGAGGACACGCTCATCCGCATCCGCTCGATCTGCGATGCGCACCTGATCATGAAGAAGACGCAGCTCGGGAACAAGTACGTCATGCTGATGGAGGTGGTGAAGGTGCGGGGGGCCCGCAAGACCACGGGCAACATCGTCAGTTTCGAGGTGCATCCGGGCTACGGCATGAAGATCATCCCCGTATCGATGGCGAAGGTGTAGCATGACCCTGTCCGTATCCGTGAACCTCCCCTTCAAACCGGCGGAGAACGACGAGGGGAACGACTGCTACACCAACATCGAGGGATGCGCCCTCTACCGCATGCTCCCCGCCAACGCCAAGGAGTACGTCAAAGGGAGCCCCCACCTCCTGGAATACCTCCACATGTTCCCGGTGAACACCTACGGCATCCCCCTCTTCTTCTCCGAACTGAAGCGGGACCTGAAGTCCATGAAGGACCCGAACCTGATCTACCCGGCAAACGACGTCACCTTCATCCACATCTTCCCCGACCAGAACGACTCGCGGAATTACTACATCCCCATCGAGCCCTCCTTCCTCCACAACGTGACCGACTACGTCCCCGCCGTGGAGCGGAAGCTGATCGATCTGTTAGACGCCCTTGAGGAGGACCCGACGACCGAGGACGAGAGGAAGGCGGTCTTAATGAAGCTGATCGCCCAGGTCACATGCGTCGCCGAGCCCGGCCAGGAACGGGACGGCCATCTACTCGCCGACAGGAGCGGCGGAGGTCTGAAGAAGAAGATCCTGGACTTCCTCAACAAAGACCTCACGGCCCGGAAGTCCGTCAACCCCCTGGGCGAGGTCACCGTCGAAGTGCCGACACTTCCCGACGGCAGGATCCTCCTGAGCCCCCCCGAGTACAAGGCGCTCGAGTACCTGATGGTGCGGGACAAGATCGAGCTCGGCCCCCTCAAGCCGTTCATCTCCGATCCCTACATCGAGGACATCACCTGCGACGGGGTGGGCCCGATCTTCGTCGAGCACAAGATCTTCAAGGGCCTGAAGTCCGTCGTCGGCTTCCAGAAGACAGAGGAGCTCGACAACTTCGTGATCAAGCTCGCCGAACGGATCAAGCGCCCCCTGACATACCGCAACCCGATCGTGGACGCAACCCTGCCCGACGGCTCCCGCATCAACATCGTCTACGGGACCGAAATCAGCCGCCACGGCAGCAACTTCACCATACGGAAGGCGATGGACGAGCCGATCAGCATCCTCCAGCTGATCGAGTGGAAGACATGCGACTACATGGTGGCCGCCTATCTCTGGATCTGCATGGAGCACGGGATGTCCCTCTTCATGAGCGGGGAGACGGCGAGCGGGAAGACCACCAGTCTGAACGCCCTCACCGCCTTCCTCCCTCCGGAGAACAAGATCGTCACCATCGAGGACACCCCGGAGCTGAAGGTCCCGCACCGCAACTGGACACGCGAGGTCTCCAAGGGGAAGGGCAAAGGGGAGGGCGAGGGATCGGAGGTGACCATGTTCGACCTCCTGAAAGCCGCCCTCCGCCAGAGGCCCAACCAGATCCTTGTAGGCGAGATCCGCGGCGTCGAGGGCGCGGTCGCCTTCTCGGCGATGCAGACCGGCCACCCCGTGATGAGCACATTCCACGCGGCATCGGTGGAGAAGCTGATCCAGCGTCTCTGCGGGGATCCCATCAACATCCCGAAGACCTACGTGGACAACCTGAACATCGTCGTGATCCAGAGCGCGGTGAAGCGGCCCAGCGGGGAGACGGTGCGGAGGATGCTCTCCGTCAACGAGCTGATCGGTTACAATCCCGAGACGGAGGGCTTCTCGTTCGTCGAGATGTTCCACTGGGATCCTGTCACTGACACCCACGAGTTCACGGGAAAGGGGGCGAGCTACATCCTGGAGAACAAGATCGCCACCATGCTCGGGATCCCCGAGCACCGCAAGGGGGAGATGTACCTCGAGGTGGAGAAGCGTGCCCGCATTCTGGAGCGCCTCCACAAGGCCGGATATACGGGCTTCTGGGACCTCTTCGACATGCTGACCCGCATCCGGAAGCAGGGGCTCCTGCAGATAGGTGGCTGATATGTTCGAGAACGCCGCTTCGGTGGTGCGGAACGGCAGCGGGGGAAGCCTGCCGTTCGCCGACCTCGCAAAGAGGGTTTCCGCCCTGCTCCGGCGGGTGAAGGAGAACAAGAAGATGGGCGCCGATCTCCTCTTCATGAGCACCTACATGGCCGCCATCACCACCGCCGGTGTGACCCGCCCGGAGATCTTCGCATATACCTCAGAGCGGAGGGAGTACGTCCCGTCCCGCTATATCGAGAAGGCCGAGAAGTACGTGCGGAGGTGGAACTACAGCTACGTCGAGGGGCTGCTTCTGGTCGCCGACAAGGTGGAGAACGAGATGCTGCGGAGCCTGCTCAACCGCTACGCCAACTCCATCGAGTCCGGCGTCCCCGACGAGGATTTTCTAACAAGGGAGCTGGAGACCGTAAGATCGGTCTACAGAAACACCTTCGAGCAGGGCCTCGAGATGCTGAAGAAGTGGGGCGATGCCTACATCGCCATGCTCTTCTCGGCATCGCTCGTCGGCATCATCATCATGATATCGGTCGCCATCTACTCCCCCGAGGGGATCGAGTCCTCGCTGAACACCGCCTATCTCCTCATCATCGCCATCTCGGTGATGGGGCTCGCCATCATGTACCGGTCGGTGCCCGACGACGTCAGGACCCACCGCATGCCGCAGTGGTGCTCCCGGGAGCAGGCGATGATCCGCCGCATCGAGAGGCTCGTGCTGCCTGTCGCGGTCGTCGGGAGCCTGCTCCTCCTCCTGCTCGGGGGGGGCTTCGGCATGGTCTTCCTCCTCGCCGGCGTCCTCCTCGCCCCGCTCGGCTTCATCGGCTTCGTCGACGACACCAACATCGTGCAGCGGGATCGGGATTTCCCCACCTTCATCCGCAGCCTGGGTTCGGTGATGGGCGGAAAGGGGATCAACACCGTCTTCGCGCTGGCGGAGGTGGACCGCAAATCCCTGATCCACCTCGAACCTCTCATCGACTCCGTGTACTCCAAACTGAACCTTGGCCTGGATGAGAAGAGGAGCTGGGAGCGGTTCATCGGCGAGAGCGGCAGCAACCTGATCTACAAGTACATGAACATCTTCCGGGACGCCGTGGAGCTCGGCGGTTCACCGGACCGTATCGGCCAGATCATCGGCTCCTCGATGCTCGAGCAGGTGCTGCTGCGGGAGAAGCGCGACATGTTCTACAAGGGGTTCATCGTGCTGCTCATCCCGATGCACGCGGCCATGGTGGGGATCTTCCTCTTCCTCTTCCACATCCTGCTCCTGATGGCGAAGGGGATCGCGGCGGTCATGGAGCAGTTCGGCGGATCGGAGTCGGCGCTCTCGGGCCCATCCTCCGTCGGGGGGCAGGCCCTCGGCGGCATGGGCCTCTTCGTGAACTTCCCCGAGGGGCAGATGACCGTCTTTGTCGTGATTATCATCTCCCTGCTGACCCTCTTCAACGTCATCGCCGGCAAGATCGTCGCCGGAGGGGACCGGTACATGTTCTACTTCTTTGCCAGCCTTCTCTGCATCATCACGGGCGCCCTCTACATCGCCGCCCCGATCGCCGTTCACATGTTCTTCGACATCCCCGGTCTCGGAGGTGCGTGAGATGCAGCAGCGATCGCGGAGGTGCATCCTCCTCGTCACCGTCGTCGCGGCCGGATCCGTCCTGGTCTTCCTGGACGCGCCGCTCCCCATCCTCATCAGCGCCGCCTTCCTGACCGGCTTCATGGTGATGATCCTGACCGGATCCCTCCGGCCGGGGGGCAGAACGGAGAAAAAAGGGCAGGAATCTCCCAGAATGACCCCCCCGCCCCCGAAGGGCGAGGCGGTGCCGGGGAAGAAGCGGACCGCGCTTCGGTTGCCGTTCTCGGGTTTCATCGCCGCCCTGCGGGCGGGAGTCGCACGGTTCCAGACCCGCGGGAACGATCCGGAGGTGCGCATGCGGAAGATCGACGAGCTGCTGGACGAAGCACTCGCCGACAGCCCGGCGAGCCCGCGGGCGCCGCCGGCGCTCCAGAAACCAGCCGCTCCGGGCGGGGGCTCCGCCGCCGATCCCGCCGATCCCTTTCTGGCTCTCTCCTCTGCGCAGCTGGAGGACGGGCTGCTGATGGATTCCGCGGAGGAGTCCGGATACGAGATGGACGACCTCCAGGGACTGGACGCATCTCTGCTGGGCGAGGAGACGCCCGTCCGGGTCGATCAGGAGACTGACGATGTCGACGAGATCCTGATGGCGCACGAGAACGGGCTGGCCGGTCTCGACGATTTGGACGGCATGGATGCGATCGCCAGTCAGTTCGAGGACCTCGCGGACGCGGATCTCGATGCCGTCGACCCCGGTCTGCCGGACGGCACTGCCCCCGTAAGGACCCCGCCCCCCCCGCAGCCCCCCGCTCCGCCGAAGGTGGATGCGAACCCGACGGGGGAGGCGCCGGGGGAGGATATGCTGGCGTTTGCATCGGGAAGCACCGGGGATGAACTCCTCTCCGCCCTTCGGGCAGACATCGCCCCGATGCGAAGGGGCCTCGATTTGAGCCTCGTTCGGGATCTGAAGGATACGAAGGTGGATGCACGGGACCTGGAGAGAGAGCTGGAGGAGACGCTCGGGAAGCTCAGGAGCTTACGAACGTGAGGGGGCTCGAACGTGCAGAAACTCCCCGTAAAACTGGAGCATGATGGCGGATGGGTTGTCAGCAGCGTCGGTCTCGACGGGGAGGCGCTCTCGATCGGCGCACCGCTCGGAAGGGAGATCCCGTACAAGTCCATCGTCGACGTCCAGGAGAGGAAGAGCCTGCTCAGCGTCACCCTCAAGGACGGGACGACGCTGAAGATCGCCTCCGTGGAGAAGGTGCTCCAGATCCTGAAGCGCAGGATCACCGTCTCCTGCAGTGCATACCGGCTGATGGCGTACTTCATGTCGCCGGCGATACGGGGCGGCGTCCTCGTCACGAACGCACGCTGGGAGAAAGGGGCCGTTGCCGTCTTGAAGTCCGGGATCTGGTTCGTGAGCCAGGAGAAGCAGGTCTGCGTTCCCCTGACCGAAGTGGCATCGATCGAACTGACCCAGCGTGAGGTGCAGGGGAAGCAGACCGACGTCATCAAGCTCGACCATCTGGAGCGGAACGAGGTGATCACGAGTTTCGTGCTCTGCCCGCTCTCAACGCTGCAGGTGCTCTATAACTTCCTCAAAGACGCCACCCGTGAGATGGACATGAGGGGGGACGAGCTCGATCCCCTCTCCGCCCAGGTGGCGATGCTGGTGTACAGCGGCATGGACTCCCATGCGATCGAGAACATGCTCTCGATCTCCCAGAAGCAGCTGGAGGCGGTGTTCGACAGGCTGATCGGTCTGGAGATTGCCCAGGTGGTGTGCGTTCGAAGGGAGGTCCAGCTCACGCCAAAAGGTGTGAGATACATATCAGATGCTGTTAAAAATCCAGATAAGAAATAATTTTTTATATTGAAATTTCGTAAATTATTAATAGTAATTATCAATAATAATTGGATTGGTAGCTATGGGACGGATTCTCATCGTCGACGATACCCTCTTCATGCGGACTCTCCTGAAGAACATCCTCTTCTCAGGCGGCCATACCATCGTCGGAGAGGCGGAGGACGGCGAGGACGCGGTGACGAAGTACAAAGAGCTGAAGCCGGAACTGGTCACCATGGACGTGGTGATGCCCAGGATGAACGGGATCGAGGCGCTGAAGACGATCCGCTCCCTGGACCCCGGCGCCCGCGTGGTGATGTGCACAGCGGTCGGGCAGGAGCAGATGGTCAAGCTGGCCATCAAGAGCGGAGCGAAGGGCTACATCGTAAAACCCTTCCAGGCCCCCAAGGTGCTGGAAGAGGTCAGAGCGGTTCTCGCCTGATGCCCCGCGTGCTTGTCGTGGACGACTCCGTCTTCATGCGGACCATCATCGCGGATATGCTCGGAACAGACGGGAGGCTGGACGTGATCGGGACAGCAATCGACGGGCGGGACGCCCTGAAGAAGATCGAGGCGCTGGAGCCGGATGTGATCACGCTGGACATCGAGATGCCCCGCATGGACGGGCTGGAGGTCCTGCAGAGGCTGGCGGAGACGGGATCGTCTGCAAAAGTGCTGGTGCTCAGCTCGCTGACCCCGCGCGATGCGGAGACGACCGCCCGGGCACTCCGACTGGGGGCGGACGACTTCATGTTCAAACCCAAAGATATCACGCAGACGCGGGGGATCGAGCGGGAGCTCGTCGCAAAGATCTTCAACCTCGTCGATCTTCCCGCACGCGCTCCCGAAGCAGCACCGCTCGATGCGAAGCCTGCCGGGATCGCGGTTGTTGTGGGATCGTCCGCCGGCGGACCGCCCATGCTCGACCGTCTCCTCTCCTCCCTCCCTGCGGCGCTACCCGCCGCCGTGATCGTCACGCAGCACATGCCGCCGGGGTTCACCGCGCCGCTCACCGAACGGTTGCGCCGGATCTCCCCAATGCCCGTGAAAGAGTCGGAGAACGGCGATATTCTGAGGCGCGGGAGTGTCGTGGTGTCACGGGCGGGAGTCCATACGGTAGTCTCCGCGACACTGACAGAAGACGGAGAGAGGGGCGGGCGGATCGTGCACTCCTCCGCCCCGCCGCTGCACTCCGTCCGGCCGGCCGTGGACGTCACGTTCTCCTCCGCCGCACGCTCCTTCCGAGAGAGGACTCTCTCCATCCTACTCTCCGGGATGGGAAAGGACGGGGGCGACGGCACGGCGACCGTGAAAAGGTGCGGGGGTGTGACGATGGTCTGCGATGCCGCGGACTGCCTGGTCTACGGCATGGCCAGGTCCGCTCTCGAGCGGGGATGCGTGGATCTCGTCGTCCCGTTCAGGAGGATGCACAGAGAGATAGAACGCATCGTGTACGGCATGGGAGGCGCTGCCGCATGACGGATGCGGAGATGTACCGGGAGCTCTACGTGGCGGAGTCCCGCGAAAACCACGAGATCCTGGTGAGGAACCTCCTCGCCCTGGAGAGCGGATCCGGGGAGGGGGACATAGACGAGATCTTCCGCGCCGCCCACAGCATGAAGGGGATGTCCGCCTCCCTGGGATTCGAGGGCATGGAGAGGCTCTGCCATGCGATGGAGGACATCTTCCAGCTCGTCCGCAGCGGCGCCCTGCCTCCGGCAGTCGAGGCGCCGATCGACCTGCTGCTTCGGTGCACCGACCAGATCGAGGCCCTGCTCGACGACATCGAGGGAGGCGGGGACGGCTCCCTGCCGCAGACCCGGGACCTGCTGACCGCACTCGCGGACTTCCTCCAGGCATGCAGGGCGGAAGGGCATGCGCCGCTTCCGGACAACGGAGAAGCGGACGGCCGGGCTCCGAAACAGGCTTTTTCGATCGATGTCCGCCTGGACGCAGGATGCCTGGCGAGGAACCTGCGGGCGATGCTCGTCCTGGAGAACCTCCAGGAGATCGGATGCATCCGGGCCACGACACCCCCCCGCCAGGTGCTCGAGGACGGAGAGTTCGACGGCGGGTTCACGGTGATCCTGGAGAGCGATGCCGGGCGGGAGGCGATCGAGACGGCGGCGAACGGGTCCGAGGTGGCCGAAGTCTCCGTCCTCCCCCTGGACGGGGCTGAACCTGCGGGCGGGTCGCTCACCGCAGCAAACTCCGCCCCGCCGCCCGAACGGACGGACAGGGCCCGCGAGGTGAAGCATATCCGGGTGGACATCGCCCGCCTGGACACCATGATGAACCTCGTCGAGGACCTGGTGATCAACCGCGGGCGGTTGAAGCAGATCGCTTCCCGGTACGAGATCAAGGAGCTCGACGAAGCCCTGAACATGATGGGCCGCTCTGTCGCCGATCTCCAGGCCCTCATGATGAACATCCGCCTGATCCCGCTCACCCATATCTTCAACCGCTTCCCGCGGGTGGTGCGCGACACAGCCCGCCACGAAGGCAAGGAGATCGAGTTCGTCGTCGAGGGCGGGGATACGGAGCTCGATCGGAGCGTCATGGACGGCCTCTCGGATCCGCTCCTGCACCTGATCCGAAACGCGGTGAACCACGGCATCGAGCCACCCGAGGTGAGGGAGACGAAGGGGAAGCCCCGGAAGGGTACGATCCGCCTCTCGGCGCGGAGAGACCGCGACAACGTGATCCTGGAGATCGAGGACGACGGCGCCGGTATCTCGGTGGAGAGGGTGCGGGAGAAGGCCATCGAGAAGGGCATCATCGAGGCCTCCCATGCCCTCACCCGCGAGGAGGCGATCGAGCTCCTCTTCAGGCCCGGATTCAGCACGGCCTCCGCGGTGACCGATATCAGCGGGCGGGGCGTGGGGCTCGACGTCGTGCGGAGCGCAATCGAGTCCCTCAAGGGGACGATCCGGGTCGAATCCGCCGAGGGCATGGGGACGCGATTCGTGCTGATGCTCCCCCCGACGATGGCGATCGTCGATGTGATGATGGTGAGGATCGGGGAGCGGCGCTGCTCCCTGCCCATCCACAACATCGTGGAGGTCGCCAGCCTGAGACCCGAATCCCTCTACCGCATCGGGGGGAGGGAGGCGATCATGGTTCGCGGCGAGGTGCTGCCCCTGCACCGCCTGGAGGACATGTTCGGCAGTTCGGACGGTCGGGACGTGCTGATCATCCTCCAGGATCAGGGCCGCAGGTTCTGCATCCCCGTCTCCGCCGTGGACGGGCAGCAGGAGGTGGTGGTCAAGCCTCTCTCCAGCATCTTCGGCACATGCCGGGGGATAAGCGGGGTCACCATTCCGGGGGACGGGGACGTTGTGCCCATCCTTGACGTGCACACACTGATCGAAGGAGATGCATGATGACGCTGACGAGTAGCCAGCTCGATGCGTTGAACGAACTGGGGAATATCGGTGCTGCCCATGCGGCCACCACCCTGTCGCAGATGCTGAACACGAACATACAGATGACGGTGCCCGAAGTCCGCATGCTGGATATCGGCGACGTTCACCTCCACCTGGGAGACGAGATAGCAGCGCTGGTGGTGTTCCAGATCCAGGGCGAGCTCTCCAGCGGAGGGTTCGTCCTCCTCTGCCTTCCCGGCAGCTCGGCGATCCGGATGACGAACACCTTGCTGGGGATGACCGATCGGGAGCGCGGCCTCTCGGAGATGGACCGCAGCGCCCTCCTGGAGATCGGGAACATCATGGTCTCGTCCTTCCTGGACGCCACTGCGGAGCTCCTCAACATCGTCATGCTTCCATCGCCGCCGAGCCTGGCGATCGACATGCCCCACGCGGCGATGGAGTCCCTTCTGGCAGATCCGGCTGCCGACGTCAACGAGGTGGTGCTCTTCAAAACCGAGCTGACATCGGACGAGCACCGGATCGTCGCGGATCTGATGCTGCTCCCCAACCCCCCCATGCTCTGCGACATCCTGCGGATCCTGGAACGGCTGCTGCAGCCTCCCGCCTGAGGTCCGTTATGGGGGAGGCAGTATGCAGGGATGCGACCGTCGTGGGCATCGGCGAGTACCGGATCGGCTGCACCCCTCTGTCCACCATCGGGCTGGGATCCTGCGTGGCGCTCATCCTGCACGATGAGGTCCGGTCGCTGGGAGGCATGGCGCACGTCATGCTGCCCGCGGCAAACGGGAGACGGGATCGCCCCGGTAAGTACGCCGACAGCGCCCTGGAGGTGCTGCTCTCGGGTCTGCGGGAGCAGGGCTGCAGGAACGGATCGGTCGCGGCCCTCCTGGTGGGCGGATCGACCATGTTCGGGAATTTGTGCGGCGCACTGAACATCGGCGAGAGGAACGTCACAGCGCTCCGGCTTCTCCTGCACGAGCACCGCATCCGCATCCGGGCCGAAGAGACCGGCGGCACCTTCGGGCGCTCGCTCGTATACTATCCGCGCGCGAACGGGAAGGTATGCATTCGAAGGGCGGACGGCACATGCATCGAGCTGTAGCCGTTCTCCTCTGCCTCGTCGTCTGTGCGATCGGGAACGCGCAGGGCGGCATCGTCCAGTTCTCGCCCGGGCTGGACCAGGTCCCCTCGGTGCGGGTGAGCGACATGGTCCTCGGCAGGGACGGCGAATGCTACCTCGCCACAGACAACGGGCTCGCCATCTTCGACGGCTCCTGGCGCACCCTCCACCCGAACCACTCCCGGCGGGGGGAAGGCATCCTGAGCGACCGGGTACTCTCGCTGGAGCGGGACGCGGAAGGGACGCTCTGGATCGGTTACTCGACGGGTCTGCAGTGGTACAACGGCAGCGGATTCACCACTTTCCGGGACCAGCAGCTGCTGAAGAACCTGATCGTCCAGGACATCCTGCGTCAGGACGACGCGATGTGGATCGCCAGCGGGGATGCCGGCCTGCACCGCTACCGCAACGGCACATGGACCTGGTTCAAGCCCCACGGGGAGAGCGGGCTATCCTGCAACCACATATACAGCATGGCGCGGGATCCCGAGAGCGGAGCGGTCTACTTCGCCGGTGGTGAAGCGGGCGTCTTCGTGCTCGAGAACGGGTCCGAACCTGTCCGTTTCCAGCCGCTCCCCGGCAGCTGGATCGGCATCCGCGAACTCCGAAGCGACCCCACGGGCGGCATCCTCCTCTTCAACGGCACGCACGTCTACCACCTGCGGCGGGGGCATTCCCCGACGATCGAGATCCGGGTCGATGCGCTCTTCCCCCGCACGGAGGAGATCCTGGATGTCGCACGCACGCCGGCGGGCGAACTCCTTCTCGCGACCGACAGCGGCATCTTCCTCGCGGTAGAAGGGCAGATACAGTCCCACATCGGCAAACCCGAAGGGCTCTGGGGCAGCCGGGTGAGGAGGCTCTTCCTGGACGGCGAGGGGAGGTGCTGGTTCACGACACCGGCATCGGTTGGCTACATCTACGGCTGGTCCGAGCGATCCCCGCTGATCCCGATTCGACCGCCGGAGGGGGCGGGAGGACCGTCGATGCCCGTGACACCCCCGCCGCACCGCGAACCCGCGGGGGAGGCAGATCGCGGGCAGAATGCCGCCGCGGTCCCGCAACCGCCCGGTGAACCCTTCGGCGGCGTGGAGGCGTGCATCGCTGCCGTCCGCACATGGCTCGAGAACCTCTTCTCATTGTTCCCCTGAAGCGATTGCCAGCCATGCATCGAACAGCCCGGGATCTCCCGGGGTCCACTCCGTTCCCCCCGGCTGCCCGAATATCCGCCCATCCGAGACGGGGACTGCCTCCGCAACCGGGATGGCACCATACAGCCCGAGCGATGGAGGAGCCGTACGGCTGCTCTTCTGTTCCGGGAGTATCCAGGCGAGGATGAGGCAATGGGGAAGAGCGGCAGTACCCCCCCTTCCCCCAGGTGCGAAAGGCCCGGATATGCTGGCAGGGGGCGATTGGCATCGGAAGGGAACGGGCCCGAATCCAGCCAGGACCGATTCCCTGATCGGGATACCGTCTTTGAAAAGGGCCAGATAGCACGGTGCGAGGGGAGGGCGAATCCCTTTTGGATCCGTCAATGCGATGGGCCCGCACCGCATCCCATCCTACCGGGATCCAGCCCAACAGACCCGAATCGTGGTGGATAAAGCGGGACCGATCCCCCGGAATTGCACTGAGACCCCGGCACCGTTTCAGAATCGCCGAAAGAGTCTGCCGTGCCGCGGGATGAAGGCAGGGGGAAGGGCCTGCACGAATCCTCGGTCCCTGGATTCCGCTGTTGCCGGGACGGGGAACGGGGAGAGGGGGCGAGGGGTTCCATCCCGCTCCCAGAACCAGAATGACCGGCCGGAGGCATGTCAGCCGGAATGCCCGATCCGGTTCCGGGAAGGTCGGGGATCGGCGGATGATCGGACCCCGTAGCATCGAAGGCGTGGACTCCGGAAAGAAGGTGGCGGACTGGGGAGGAACCCGGAGAACCTCTGGAAAGCGTCTCCATCGAGGGGATCCGCATACCCGGAGCGGGACATGCGCAATGGCAAGGAGATCCGCCCAGCCCCTGCTCAGTCCTGGAGCGCAATCCTGGGCTCCACCCGGAGGGTCTGCAGGCAGAACTGGTCGATGGAGTCGAGGAGAGCTTTCTTCGCCCTCTTCGCCCTTTTTTCGTCCTCGTGGAAGAAGTCATGGGCGATATACTCGAGCGCGGTCGCGTAGTAGGGGAGAGAGGGCGGCTTCCTCTTCAGGTCCCTTATGAGGCGGAGCGCGTTCTGGTTCTCCCGGGTGAGGAGGGCAAATGCGAGATCCTGCAGCTGGACGAGATACGGAGGCATGCCCTTCGCGATCGCCAGCTTCCGGAAGGTCTCATACGTGGACCGAACAGTGGTCAGCAGCGAGAGCTTCATGCCGTAGTAGATCGGCTCGAGATCCTCCGGATACTGCTGCATCATCTGCTTGACGACACCGGCGGCGCCGATCGCGTCGCGCTCCTCCAGGCGGATGTAGAATGACTCGCGAAGGAAGACCATATCGTCAAAAAAACGCTCCGTGGCGATCTTCAGGAGTTCCAGCCGCATCTCGCGGTTGCCATCCCGGCGGGCCTTCTCCAGCCCCATGTAGAAGAACCGCTTCTCGCTCGGGAACCACTCCAGAGCACAGGATATCATGAGCCAGAAGGCCCGGGTGACCAGCGGATCCGAAACGGCCAGGAGCTCGGGGAGGCGGTGAACGGGCGGGGCCCTCTCCACCAGGAGGAGCATCTGTTCGCGGGCGAGGAGTTCCGACTCGCCCGGACGGGCCCCCGTTCGCCCTCCGCTGCCGGCGATCTCGGAGAGGGAGAGCATGTAGTAGCAGTAGGCAAGAGCGGTTCCGATGGCGGCGTCCGCCTCCGCGTACCGGGAGAGGTAGGGGATGGCATGGGCGTAGTCGCCTGCCTTCATCAGCTGCACGCCCGCGGCGATATCCAGACCCGTTCGGACGGCGGCGTGCTTCCGGCAGCGGAGCGCGTTCGCGATCACCTTCTCGATGAACTCCGGATCGGCGGCACGCCCGCACCCCTCCAGGAGCTTGCCGGAGATCGCATCGATGAACGCATCATAGGAGGCATCATCGATCTCTCCTCCGAGATCGTCGAGAGAGGCGATCACGTAACCGTAGAAGACAGGCAGGTTCGCCTCAACCTTCTTCGCATTCTTCTGGATGTAGGAAACGAACTCTCTCTGCAGAAGGTTCAGTCTCTCCCCGAGGGGCAGATATGAAGACTTCTCCTCCGGCATACCATAGGGTGGTTTGCTTCAGGGTGTATGATAAATTTTCTAATTTACAACGAACACGAAATGCAGGGATTGTTCCGCCTGCCCGGCACGATTCTTGCACCGGCGGGAGGGCAGCCGCATTGCCCTCGTCGGCACGAGGGCCTATTGATCCTCGCCCGGCTCCTTTACATCCCCGGGGCCCTCAGTCGTCCGATGAAACGATGGCGATCATGGCGGGGCTTGCGGCTCGGGGAGGAGGTGTGACGGTCCCGGTTCTGGCGGGAGGGGGATTGATCAGGACCGTCAGCGCCGGTCGGAGCTTCGCATCCCTGATTCTCCGGCCCTATCGTTACCTTTGGGGATGGGGGAGGGGGGCGCATCCCCTTCCCCCTCCCTCCCCGCGAGTCGCGTTGACCTCCTGGCCCGGGAAGAGCGGCACGGAGCCGCCCTCATCCGGTGCACATCCAGAAGTGCGGTCGGGACGTACGGCTGGTCGGGTGCGAACAATTCACAAGAATCTGTCCGTTATCACAACCATCTATCGAGACCGATCTTACGACGGGGACGAAGAGCGATGCCCACTCATCACTTCTTCGCTTCGGAGTAGTAGTACTCGCCCCGCGCTCTCTGCTCGCGATCCAGGAATGAACCCGGCTTGTTGATCCGGGGCCTCCCGCTCCTGTCCCGGCGGAAGGTGATCCCGATCTCGCGGAGGAAGCGATTCATCCCCTCTTCCATCTCGAACGGCCCCAGCGCCTCGCCGGATACACCCGGAGTCCCCGAGAATACCATCATACGTTCGCTGATCATGTCGATCAGGTAGATATCGTGGTCGATGACGAGCACTCCCGCCTTCTTCGCCTCCGCGTGGCTGCGGATCACCCGCGGCAGACGCACCCGCTGCTCCACGTCCAGGTGGGCGCTGGGCTCGTCCAGGATGTAGAGATCCGCGTCCCGCGAGAGGCAGACAGCGATCGAGACGCGCTGCAGTTCGCCGCCCGAGAGCTCGTTCACCGGTTTCTGGAGGATGTACTGCAGGGCGAGCGGCTCGACCACTTCGTGCTGGTAGAATGAGGAGTCGAACCGCTTCGTGATACTCCTCAGCACGAACTCCACGGTGTCGCACGATGTCCCCTTGATATACTGCGGCTTGTAGGAGACCCGGATCGTGCGATCGGGGCTCCCCTCGTCTGCCTTCTCTTCGCCGGCGAGTAGGCGGGCGAACGTGCTCTTCCCGATCCCGTTCGGACCGACCGCGCCGAGCACCTCGCCGGCGCGGATATCCCCCCCCTCCGCGTGGAGGGTGAACGCCCCGTATCGTTTGGTCAGCGCCGGAAATTCGAGCAGCGTCTCCAGCACCGCCTCCCCGCCGTGCATCCTCCGTTCGAACGAGACCCCGTAGTCCCGGAAGCGGATGTTCTCCTCGTGCAGATAGCCCTCCAGGTACTGGTTGATGCCGTTCCGAACGCCTTTGGGCTGGGTGATGATGCCGTAGACCGAGGGTTTGCCGTAACCGATGTGGACCGTGTCGGCAAGCATATCCAGAATGGCGAGATCGTGCTCCACGATGACGATGGGGCGCATGGAGGCGAGTTCCCGGATCAGGTCGGCGGCGACCATCCTCTGGTAGATATCCAGGAAAGGAGTGATTTCGTCCAGGAAGTAGAAGTCCGCGTCCCGTGAGAGGCACGCGGCAAGGGCGATCCTCTGCAGCTCCCCCCCGGAGATCGTGCCGATATCGCGCTCGAGGATGGAGCGGAGGGCGAGGCGATCGATGTACTCCTCGAGCTTCCCCCGCTCGTCGGTGGTGCGCAGCAGCGCGTCCACACTCCCCTGGAAGACCCGGGGGATCTGGTCGATGTACTGCGGCTTCTGCGCCGTTTTTACAGCTCCCTGCGCGACACGCTGCAGGTACTCGAAGAGCGCGGTGCCGGTGTACTCCTTCAGGATCTCCTTCCAGTCCGGTCTCTCCTCCAGCTGCCCCAGGTTGGGCTGGAGCTGACCGGTGAGGATCCTGATGGCGGTGCTCTTGCCGATACCGTTCGCACCCAGGATTCCCGTAACTTTGCCTTCCACCGGGGCAGGCAGCCCGTAGAGGACGAACCCGTTGAGACCGTAGCGGTGTGTCGGGTGCTCCAGCTCCTCGGGGAGCCCGACGATGTCGATCGCCTCGAATGGGCACTTCTTGACGCAGATGCCGCACCCGACACACAATTCCTCGGAAATAACCGCTTTTCCGTGCTCCCCGATCAGGACCGTCTCGTCTCCGGTCCGGACCCGCGGGCAGTAGAGAATGCACTCCGTGCCGCACCGCCTGGGATGACATCGTTCCCGGTGAATGACGGCAATTCGCATGGCACTTCCTCGCGGACAACGGTTCAGAGGTTAAAATAGAGAGGAGTCAGGAGAACGGTCCATGCGATGTACCAGAAGGCGAACGTCATGAAACCCTGATAGAACCAGTCTTTCGTCGTGAGCGTCGTCGGATCGATCCGCAGCGCGATAAAGATATAGCGCTGGACGACGATACCGATGACCAGCAGGATGATGCCGAGGGACGCGTTCGGCTGGAGGGCGGTCGCGGCGTCCGGTTCTCCGCCCAAAAGAAACGAGAGCGCTCCCACCCCCAGCCCGGCAAAACTGGCGACGGCCGTGCGAACGATCCGCTCCCTGTGCGCCTTCTGCTTCTCCAACCCGTCGGGAAGCTCCCCTCCGCCCTTCTTCGCCTCCCCTGTCATCGGATAACCACTAGACTAATTTTTGTTGTGAATCCATATGTAGTTTGGTATACCATGGCAACGTTGCAGGGCATGAGCGGGATGGATCTGGCGGCAATGGTCCAGGAGCTCCGGGCCCTGCTCCCTCTCTGGATCGGGAAGATCTACCAGTTCGACGGGAAGACGCTCGGCATCCGCCTGAACGGCGAAGGGGCCCGGCATCAGCTGCTGGTGGAGGCGGGAAGGCGTGCCCACCTCACGCCGGCGTTCCCCGCGCCTCCGAAGATCCCCCCCGGATTCGCGATGCTCCTGCGGAAGCACCTCTACGGCGGGCGGATCCCGGAGATCGGGCAGGTCGGCATGGAGAGGGTCTTCTACATCGCAGTCCAGAAGAGGGATGCCTGCTACCGCCTCTACCTCGAGCTCTTCGACGAGGGGAACGCGATCCTCTGCACGGAGGATGACACCATCATCAAACCCCTCTGGCACCACCGCTTCCGGGAGCGGGATGTGGTCCCGGGATCGACCTACGCGCTCGAGGGGATAGACTGCACGCAGCGGTCTCCGACCGAATTCGAGGGGCTGCTCCGGCAGTCCGGGCGCGACCTGGTCCGCACCCTCGCCGTGGATTGCATGCTGGGCGGCCCGTACGCCGAAGAGGTCTGCCGCCGTGCGGGAGCGGAGAAGACCGCTCCGGCCGCTGAAGCGGATGCCGGAGCGGTCTTCAGCGCTCTCACCTCTCTGGTGCGGGACGTGAAGCAGGACAGGAGGCCCGTCATCATGGAGAGCGGCTGCTGGCCCATCCCCCTGGGACGCGGTGCGGTCCTCCAGACCTTCGATACGTTCAACCAGGCGCTCGCCGCCTACTACCCCGCCGCACCCGCCGCGAAACCCGAGGCCTCCCCACGGCTCACCCGCGAGGAGGTGATCCGCCGGCAGCAGGAGGCCTCCGTCGCCCGGTTCGAGCAGCGCATCCGGCGTCTGGAGAGGGTGACGGAGCTGATCTACGAGAACTACCCCCGGATCCAGGAGGTGCTCTCCGCCCTGTCCGACGCGCGGAAGACGCGATCCTGGCAGGAGATCGAGAGTCTCCTGAAAAAAAGCGACACGCCTCTCGCCCGCAGGGTGGTGGCGGTGCATCCGGCCGAGAATGCGGTGGAGGTGGACATCGGGGTATCCGTGAAGCTGCCGCTGCACCAGAGCATCGAGGAGACGGTCGGCAGCTACTACGACCAGATCAAGAGACTGCGAAGGAAACGGGAGGGCGCCCTGGCCGCCATGGACCGGGCCCTGCCCGAGAGGCAGAAGCTGGAGAGGAGGGGCGCGCTGACACCGGCAAAACCCCGCTGGTTCCACCGTTTCCGCTGGTTCTACACGAGCGACGGCGTACTCGTGCTCGGCGGGAAGAATGCCGAGCAGAACGAAGAACTGGTGAAGAAGTACATGGAAGGGGGCGATATCTTCGTCCACGCCGACGTTCATGGAGCCAGCGTCGTTATCGTGAAGGGTCGGACGGAGAGGATGGACGAGGCGGCCCAGTTCGCCGCCTCCTTCTCGGGGGCGTGGAAGGCCGGCCACTTCGTAGCGGACGTCTACAGCGCCCGCCCGGACCAGATCAGCAAGACCCCCCCGTCGGGAGAGTATGTCACCCGGGGTTCGTTCATCGTGCGGGGGGAGCGCACCTACTACCGCGATGTGCCCCTGGCAGTCTCGATCGGAGTTCAGCTCACCCCGGAGGCGGCCGTGATTGGCGGGCCTCCAAGCGCCGTCTCCGCACACGCGGACATCCGGGTGCAGCTGGCACCCGGCCCGTTCGGGGAGAATGACACGGCGAAGAAGGTGGTGCGGCTCCTCCGCCAGAAGATCCCCCCGGAGTACGAGCGGGCGATGCGCGGCATCCTCTCCACCGAACGTGTGATGGCATTCGTGCCGCCCGGCGGATCGGAGATCGCGGGGGATCATGAAGAGTGAGTTCCTGGACTTCCGTGGCGATCACGGGGAGATACGTCTGGTGCCCGAGACGCTGGACGACCTCTGGCACCTCGGGCACCTGATCCGCCCCGGGGATCTGGTGTTTGCCACGACGCTCCGCAGCATGGAGGCGGTGACAGACAGGGTGCGGCCGGAGAAGGCGGAGAAGCGCCCCGTCCGCCTGGGCATCCGGGCGGAGAAGGTCGACTTCCAGAGCTACGCCGCAAGGCTGCGGATCGGGGGGGTCATCCAGTTCGGGGTGGACGTCGGTTCCTATCATACGGTGAACCTGGAGGCCGGCCAGGAGATCTCGGTGATCAAGACCTGGACACGGCAGGATCGGGAGCGTATCGAGCGGGCGGTGAAGGCATCCGTCTTCGGAGTGGTGCACATCCTCACCCTCGAAGAGGGTGCTGCGGAGCTCTACCGCATCCGCCAGTACGGGCCCGAGGAGGTGGCGGAGGTGACCATGGGGAGCGGGAAAGGAGGCGGCGCCTACCAGAGGCAGGAGTTCTTCGATACGATCCGCCGCTGGCTTGCCGAGGTCACCGGGCCGATCGTCCTGGCCGGGCCCGGTTTTGTCAAAGAGGATTTCTTGAAATACCTCCGGGACGCCGGCGATCCCGTCGTGGACCGCATCCGCGTCGTGGACACGCGGCGCACCGGGCGGGGAGGGGTGCAGGACGTGATCGGCCAGGGGGCCCTCGAGCGCCTCTCGGGCGACCTCCAGCTCCAGCGGGAGGTGCAGGCGATGGAGGAGCTGCTGATGCGGATCAGCTGCGGGAGGCCCGCTGCCTACGGGCGGGCGGAGGTGCGAGAAGCCACCTCCTATGGCGCCGTCCAGCAGATCCTGGTCGTGGACGACCTCCTGCGGGACCCCGGCATCCGGACACTGATCGAGGAGAGCGAACGGACGGGCGCCCGGGTGGTGATCCTCTCTTCTGCCTTCGATCCGGGGCGTCGATTGACGGCGCTCGGGGGGATCGCCGCCCTGCTTCGGTTCCCGATCGCATGAAGGCGCTGCGGCGCGAGAACCTGCCGCTCCCGCGCTGGACCGGCAACGGGCACCAAATGCCGGAGAGATTGCGGCGTTCTCCCGAGAGGCCCCTCACCTCCGCCGCGCGGGATAACCCGGTCCGCGAATCGGCGGAGATCCCGATCCGTCCTCTTCGCTGCCGCCATGGATCCAGCAGGCCTCAGGCCAGGTTGGGATGCGGCGCGGGCGGGGAGGGTTCGGATGCCTTCAGAACCCCCCATGCCGGGTCATCGCCGGTGCGCGGAGCGCTCTGCCCTGCGTTCAGCATGCGGCGGGAACGTCCGCCCGCCCCGCGGCGATCGCGCACGGTCCGATCGGCATGCAGCGATCAGCCGCCCGACTTCACGTCGATGAGGCGGATGCAATCGCCATCGCGGACATCGTCGTCCTCCGGCACGATCCGCCCGTTCTTGACGACGATGACATCGAGGGGATTGATGCGGAGCTCGCGGAGGACGTCCGCGATCTTCGATTCCCGAATCGGCACCTCGCACGCCCCCCCTCCCGGAAGCTCGACTCTCACCCGTTCATGCCTCCTGCCTTTCGCGCGCTCTCACGCACTGCGCACCGTGCTCCCGCCGGTCCCCCTTGCATCCGGGAGAGATCCGGGGCCGGATCGCGGCCTGCTCCATCCCGCCGCCGCGGAGGGGATCGACGGGGCGGCAGTGCGGGAACCACTGCACCCCCGCTACCGGGAGATTCCCCGGTGCCCCTCCACCCACACCTCTCCCGAGGGCCCGATCTCCTTCTTCCAGATGGGTACGCGTTTCTTCAGCTCGTCGATCGCGTATTCGCAGGCCAGGAACGCCTCGTGGCGGTGCGGGGCCGCTGCCGCGATGAGCACGATCTTCTCGCCCACCGACAGTGTCCCGATGCGGTGGATGACAGAGAGCGAGAGGATCCGGAACCTGTCCATCGCCTCTTCGCGGATCTTCTCCAGCTCCTGTACGGCCACCTCCGGATACGCCTCGAGCACCATCTTCTCGATCCTGTCGCCCCGCACGGTCCCGATGAAGCTGACCACCGCCCCCGCGCGCTCGTCCCGCAGCTCGGAGAGTACCGCGTCGACAGAGAAGTCCTCCTCCCGGATCTCGATCGTTCCTGACGGCATCCCTATCCTCCCGCAACGGGGGGGAAGATCGCGATCTCGTCCCCCTCGCAGAGCGCGGTCTGCAGACCGCCGCAGGTATCGATGTGCCGACGGTTCCGCATGACAATCACGTGGTCTCGGAGCGCTCCCTGCTCGTCGTATAGTTCCTCCTCGAGTCCGGGGTGGAGTGCGGCGAGGCGGTTCAGCAGCACCCCCACGGTCCATCCCTCCGCGATCTCGATCTCCTGATCCCTGCCGATGATCTCGGCAAACCGTGCAAACGCCCTGACTCGGACCATCATCCGTTCTCCCCCCGTCATCGCCGCTTCGGGAAGTCGAAAACTCCTGACCATATCTGTCACCAACCCGATATCAGCCTTCCCCCGCCTCTCCGAATCGCGGCCCTGAAGGTGCAGCGATCCTGTCCGCCTGTTCCGCCAGACCCTATCCCCCCTCCACGATCTCGGCGATCCTCTGCAGGGCCGCTATCGCGTCCTCCCTCTTCAGGTCCCTGTAGTCGGTCTCCAGAAAATGGCGGAACCTCTCCAGGGAGCCGGAATCGATGCGATCTTCGGCGGCACGCAGCACCGCCGCCCAGGTCCGCCGGGGAAAGTAGAGATCCCGGGCTGCCGACAGGAGGGTCTCCGCCTCCCCGGGGTCCAGGACCCCCTGCTCCACCGCCCGCCTCAGATTGTGCCGGATGTTGATCAGCGGCTCCGAGAGCGGGCGGAACGAGAGCGGATCGAAGCTCAGGGCGACTTCGTCGTCCGACTCCACGGCAGCGGAGCGGTAGAGCGCATAGATCTCCCCGACACCCTCCATCCCGAACCCGTCCAGCTCCGCAGCCCGCAGCGCTCCCATGCTGGAGGCCCCGATCACGCGCACCCCGCGGCGGAGCACCGACAGGATCTCGCGGTGCGCCACGGAGCAGTCCTGGAAGAAGACTCCGTCGATGAGCCCGAGGATGCCGGCGCCGTCTCCGGCAGCCCTCAGGATGTCGCCACGCTTCGCCGGCGGGCGGTATTCGGCTGCCGGCAGGATCCGCCGGGCCTCTTCAGGATCCAGACTCGGGCCGAGAAAGACGACGATTCTTGGCTGCACTCCTGCACCTCTCCCCCAGCCTCTCCCCGTCCATCGCATACACCTCAAGACCCGGGACGATCACGCGGACCACGGGGACACCGATCTCCTCCCGTGTCAGGTCCGCCACGATCACTCTCTCGACTCCCCTCTCCTGCAGATGCCGCAGGAGGAGGCGGATGTCCGTCAGGAAATCGTCGCTGTCGAAGGAGGGTATTTCGGAGCAGTCCTTCTCGGTACGGATCTCGAACCAGTGCCGGTTCATCCTCTTCGTCCGCTCGTAGCCGATCTTCTTCCGGATGTCCGCGAGATCGGTATCCTCCCGGGCACCATGGATCTGCGTCAGGCGGCTCTGGGCGACCTCCGTAAGGGCCCGCAGCATGGCGACCCGCGCATTCGTATGGGTTCCCATGCCGATGGTGAGCAGCGCCGGATCCTTCAGGAGGATGTCGTCGGAGACCGCGGCGAATGTCGGGATTCCGATATCGCTGGAGATGTCCCGCAACACGACGGAAACCCCGGCTTTCTCGAACTTCTGCAGGAATTCTGCGATCAGCGGATCGGTGACGTTGCGGACGACGGGGCCCGTATTGCGGCTCACCTCCACGAGCGACCAGGCGTCCCGCTCGATCACCTCCGCAAGACCGTGGAATACTGCCTCTTCGAGAGTGTTTCCCGAGGCGAGGCCGTTGGTGTTGGTGCGGAAGAGGCGGTTGTACCGTGCGGCCAGAGGATGGAACACGGCATGGGCGGGCACCAGGATCTCCTCATCCTGCAGGATGTCGTAGCCTTTCACCCACGGCACCGCCAGATCTGGGTCCGTGCGGGGCGGCAGGATCAGAGCGCTGGGATCCAGGGCATTCTCCGTCCGTGCGACCGCCGAGTACGCGGAGCACTCGAGGAACCGTCCGTCCGCCTCCGCCGAGAACCGCTCGATCCCCTCCATCATCGCCGATATCCGGGCTTCGATGGGGGTCGCTCCCTTGCCGTTGTAGACCGACACCGCACCCTCTTCGGCCGAAGGGCGGATGCTGGAGAATACGGGGATTCCGATCCGATCGAGGCTGGTGATGTCCGCGACGCGGGTGATGCCGGCGCTGGCCATTTTCCCCTCGATGCGCCGTAATGTCTCTTCCGGAGGATATGCACGGTGCGTATCCTCCCTGTATCCTTTCTTGCAGGGCCGCAGGTGCATGGATGTCATCTCGTGCAGTGAAAAGCTGGCGAAGCTGCGTCGGTCTCAGCAGGCTATTCCACATGTATGTTCGGACCTCATTTATACTTACTGGAGACAGGGGATGGGCAGGTTTTGCAGGTAAAGCGCAGCAGAGGCTCCTGGCATGTGCCGATGATCGCAGGACGCCCCCGCCTGCCCGCTCCTGAAGGGTACGGCAGGGGCAGAATACGACCCCCGGTGGCACCCGGGAGTGCGGCGGCCACCCCTCGAACCGCAGAATGAGCCCGAGGACATCCGTGATCGTCCTCGGCAGGCAGGTCTTCGATGCCCCGGTCCCGCGAGAAGCGCCTCGAGAATGGCGGTAAGCTGCAAGCCACAGACAGAACCGAGCAGAACCCGATGGAAATCCCACACGCAGGCAGTCCATCGCTGTCATCCGCACCCATCCCCACGGGATGCGGGACCTTCGTCCGACGGCCGCAGAAGGGACGGCGTTGGAGGAGGATCCGGTACTTACATCAGGGAGCACGACGATTGGGAGGTACCGCTCATCGGGGGGTGGAATTATCATCCACTGCCCGCACCCAACGCGGAGGTATCATGTATGGTTGCAGTTGAGATCGATCGTCCGGGGTGCATCAGCTGCGCTGCCTGCTGGACAACATGCCCCGGCGTGTTCGAGGAGAACCCGCAGGACACGTTCAGCCAGATCAGAGAGGAGTACCGTACCGGTTCCGATATCAGCAGAGGGGATGTCCCGAAGGATCAGGAGGACTGTGTGCGGGAAGCCGCGGATCTCTGTCCGACGCAGGTCATCCGGGTCGAGTAAGTCCCCGCGGCGATGCGGGGAAGAGCGGGGGGGCCGGCCCCGGCCCGACTCTGCACGATCACGGTCATCCGCTGTATGACTGCGGCGTCAGACGCATTCCGGCGGATGCCTGCCGCCTCCGTCACGGCACGGATCGGCATCTCCGTGCGGGGCAGGGGAATCCCGCTCCCCCGTGCCCGAGGCCGTCCGGGTCGCGATCCTCTCTGCGCACGTTCCGGTTCGAAGAAGCACGGGTATAACGCACGGAGGAGAGGGGTGCCACACCTCCCCATCCCACGCTTTCTGCAGGGGGATGTGAAGAACGCCCATGATTCGTCTGCCCTATCGCGCGGAATGCGCGCAACTGCCTTCGACCATAACCTTTAAGTCGAGAATTGATAACGATTAATAATGTAGGATAGGTGGACCATGGCAGACGAGTTCGAGGTGAAACTGGTCGAGCAGGAGACGGTGATCGTTCCGGACCGGAGCTACCGGGAGAACGCCTGGGTGAAGAACTACGAGGAGACCTACCAGAAGTTCATCCAGGATCCGGAGGGGTTCTGGGATGACATAGCGCAGGAGCTGGACTGGTTCGCGCCCTACGAGAGGGTGAAGGACTGGCAGTATCCGCATGCCAGATGGTTCGTGAACGGCAAGCTCAACATCACCCACAACTGCCTGGACCGCCATGCCCTGAACTCCCGGAGGAACAGGGTGGCGCTGATCTGGCGGGGGGAGAACGGGGAGGAGCGGATCTTCACCTACCGC